>JBOFIL010000034.1:0-3696 GCA_051650165.1 Allobosea sp. | reverse complement strand
ATTACGCAGAAGGCGACAAGGCCCAGCAGACACACCTGAAGGCGCAGGGCGAAACACCCGCCACCATCGGCAACCATGCTGGCCTGCAGGACACCGCCGAACTGATGGCCGTGCATCCAGCGGGCGTCAGGCTTGAGCGGCTGGAGCGGTTGTTGCCCGCGCTGGAGGCCGATGGCTCCTCGGGCGCGCCCCGCCGCGCCACGCCTGAGCTAGGCCGTGAACTCATCCGCCTCAAGGTTGAGGCTGCGCTGGCGCAATTGGCAAAAGCCGGCTCCTGAAGCGCGCTGAAAGAGGATACTCGCGATATGATCGACAGCATCTGGAACCTGATGATCGGCACTGGCAAAGGTGTTCTCGACCAGCTGCCAATGTTCACGGCTGTGGCGGCGGCTTTCACCATCCTAGGCTTCTTCACGCATTCCAAGGCCTCGAGTGGCTCGTGGTGGAAGAAGCCGGATCTGATCACCGATCTGCTTTATGTGTTTCTTATGCCGGCGCTTTCGGCCTATGCGCGCCTCACCTTCCTGATTGTCGGGGCAGCTATTGTCACCGGCGCGCTGGTGGGCGGCACAGTCGAGCAATATCTCTCTGGCGGGCGCGGCATCTTCGCGGATTGGCCCTTCTGGGCGCAGGTGATCGCGTATCTGATCCTGGCCGATGTCATGCTCTACTGGACGCATCGCATCTTCCACGGCAACGGCCTGTGGCGCTACCATGCCATCCATCATTCATCCGAACATCTCGACTGGATTTCGGCTTTCCGCTTCCACCCCATCAACATCATCTTCCATTCAGTGCTGGTGGACGCGGTCTTGCTGCTGGCAGGCATCGCGCCTGAGGTGCTGATCTGGCTGGTGCCGTTCCAGCTCTTCATGTCCGGCTTTGTCCATGCCGATGTCGATTGGGATCTGGGGCCGTTCCGCGGCGTGATCGCGAGCCCGGTTTTCCACCGCTGGCACCACACCGATGTGGAGCGCGGCGGCGAGAAGAACTTCGCGCCGACCTTCCCGGTCATCGACATGATTTTCGGCACGTATTACATGCCGAAGGGCGTGATCCCGGATCATTTCGGCGTCGATGATCCGCATTTCCCCGCCGGGATCGAGCAGCAGATGCTCTATCCATTCAAGGGCACGAAACCGACGAACGGCGTCCAACCCGCCGAGTGAGCAAAGGCGCGTCGCGCGGCGCGCTCAGGCCTTGCCAAGCTCGCGCCGCATGAGGGCTGCGCCTGCGCAGAGTGCCTCCAGCTTGCCATAGGCAACGGCGAAGGACATTGGCGCCATGCCGCAATTGGTGCCCGGGAAGAGTTTTTCCGGCGCGCAGAATTTCAGCACCTCGCGGATCGATTGCGCCACCTCCTCGGCGCTCTCGATCATGTCGCTGGCCACATCGATGCAGCCGGCAAGCACATCCTTGCCATCCAGCAGTTTGATCAGCTCCAGCGGCACACGCGAATTGCGGCATTCGAGCGAGACCTGATCAATCACCCGGCTCTTGGCAATGACCGGAAAAATCTCCTCATATTGCCGCCACTCTTGCCCAAGCGTCGCCTTCCAGTCGATATTGGCCTTGATGCCATAGCCATAGCAGACATGCACCGCGACCGTGCAGGCAAGCCCCTCTGCAGCCCGCTCCAGCGCCGGCAGGCCCCAATTGCCGACCTCATGCATGTAGACATTGAAGGCCGGCTCATCGAACTGCACAACATCGACGCCGAGAGCCGCCAGCTCGCGCGCCTCGTCATTCAGCACGGCAGCAAAGGCCATGGCGAGATCATCACGCCGGCCATAATGCTCATCGGCGATGGTGTCGACGATGGTCATCGGCCCCGGCAGGGTGAATTTCAACTTGCGCTTCGTGTGCTGGCGCGCCGCCACAGCTTCAAGCGTGTGCACGGGGGCTTTGCGCCGGATCGGCCCGACAACGGTCGGCACCTCAGCCATGTAGCGGTTGTTGCGGATGCCCATCATGGTCTTTTTCGAAAAGTCGATGCCATCGAGATTGGCAAGGAAGCCATGGACGAAATGCACCCGCGCCTGCTCACCATCGCCGACAATATCGAGCCCGGCATCTTCCTGGAGCTTGATGGCTAAAATGGTGGCGTCGATCTTGCCGCGCGCCAGCGCCTCGCCTTCCAGCTTCCACGGCGCCCAGAGTTTCTCTGGTTCAGCAAGCCATGAGGGCTTGGGCAGGCTGCCGGCGAGTGTGGTCTGAAGCATGGTTTCCTCCGTGCAGCATCTGATGCGCTGCTTTGCTTTTGCTAGAGACGCAATTGGCGCGCTTCAGCTGCAAGATCAAGCAACAGCCACATGCGCCTTTATGCGAGCTTTCATGCGAGCTCTCATCCTTGGCCGCATCATCAGCCAGGTGACAATCGCGAGGTTGATCATGTTCCAGATCAGCCCATTGAGAAATGCCATCTGGTAGGACGCCGTCCAGTCAAAGATTGCACCGGAGATATAGCCTCCCGCCGCCATGCCAAGGATGGTCGCGGTCATGGCAATGCCGATGCGCGCGCCAGCCTCTCGCGGCGGCAGCAACTCGCGGATGATGACAGCATACATCGGCACGATGCCGCCCTGGAACAGGCCGAAGATCGCGGCAATGACGTAAAGCGCGTTCAGCCCATCGAAGAACAGATAGAGCAGCAGCGCGATGGCCTGCATGAACGAGCCGATCATCAATGTCGCCGTGCCACCGATCCTGTCCGCCAGCGCGCCTGATGCGATGCGGCTGACAATGCCGAGCCCCAGCATGAGGGAGAGCATGTCCGCGCCGCGCGCAGCGCCGTAACCCAGATCGCCGCAATAGGCGACGATATGCACCTGCGGCATCGACATCGCCATGCAGCAGGAAAACGCCGCCACGCACAGCACCATCATCAGGGCATTGGGCGAGAGGCCCAGATCCGCGTGCGCGCCTTGCGTGGCTTGTTCCGCCGCTGCCATCATTTGCGCCGGTGGCCTGCGCCGCAGCAGCCAGGCCAGCGGCACCATGATCAGCGGAACGGCCACACCGATGCCGATATGCGTGGCACGCCAGCCATGCGCACCCATCGACCAGGTGATGATCTGCGGCCAGATCGTGCCCGCCGCATAGCTCCCGGTGGCCGCCAGCACCATCGCCAGCGCGCGGTGCTTCACGAACCAATGCGAGAGATCGGCGATCAAGGGCGCAAACCCCGCCGCCGCGCCAAGGCCGATGAACAGCGCATGCAGCGCGGCAAATTGCCAGATGCTGGTGGCATAACCCGCCGCGACATAGCCGCAGGCGAGGCAGGCAGCGGCAATCAGTACCGGCACGAAAATGCCGAACCTGTCCGCCACCCGGCCCATCACAATGGAGCCGACGGCGAAGCCGAACATCGCGCAGGTGTAGGGCATGGACGCGCCGGCGCGCAGCGTGCCGAACTCTGTCTGCACCGCCGGCAACACCACGACGACCGACCATGTGCCGACGCAGGCCGTGGTGCCAAGAATGAGCGTGAGCACCAGCCTGATCCAGGCATAGCGGCTATCAGGGGCAAAGCGCGGATCGCCCAAGGAAGGGTTGGCGGATGATGTCATGAACCTAGGAGTAGGTGCGTCGCGCCCGGCTCACAAGCGATGCTGGCGCAACGGGCCACGCGTCCTACGCTGATCAGCCGAATAGCGCGTCGCCGCGCTCATCGATGATCTGGCGGCCCTTGGCGAG
>JBOFIL010000033.1:0-1408 GCA_051650165.1 Allobosea sp. | reverse complement strand
CGATGGAAACGCTGTTCGCGCTGGCGCTGGGTGTTGGCCTTGCGCTCGTGCTGGAGCTTGCGTTGCGCCATGCACGGCTGAAGCTGTTCGATGCCGTGGGGCAATCCACCGCGCTCTCGTTGCAGGGTCGGCTGGTCGGGCGGCTGTTGTTTGCGCGCACCTCGGACATTCCCCGCAGCCCCGGAGCGATGATGCACCCGGTGCAGGAGCTGGACCAACTGGCGCATGCCGGGCCGCAACTGGTGGTGGCGGTGCTGGTCGATCTGCCGTTTTTCCTCTTGATGCTGGTGCTGCTTGCCAGCATCGCCGGGCCGGTGGCGCTCGCGCCGCTGATCGGCACCATCTTGATGCTTGGCCTGCACATCCTCTGCCATCATTACGCCCGCCAGGGGCAGGACGCGCAAGCGAGCTTCTTGAAGCGCCAGATGCAGACATTGCTGGAGAGCGTCTCGGCGCAGGAGCGCATCCGGCTGACAGGCGCTGGTGGGCTGTTCTTTGGCAAGTGGGAGCGCGCGGCGGATGAGGCGGGCTTTGCCCAGCACGAATCGCGCTACTGGCATGGGCTGGCCGCGCAAGGCAGCGCGGTGCTGGTTCAGCTGGTCATCATTGCCGCCATCATCATCGGCGTTTTCCGCATCGAGGCGGCGGCAATGACGGTGGGCGCACTTTCCGCCGCGATCCTCTTGGTCAACCGGGCGATGATGCCGGTGAGCCTGCTCACGGGGCTGATTTTCCGGATGATGCAGGGGCTGAAATCAGCGTCGCCGCTGAGCGCGTTGATGACCTCAAAGGTCGAGGCAGGCAATGACAGACGCGCAGCAGGGGCAAGCATCGCCGGGCGCTTTGATCTGTCGCGCGTGACTTACAATTATCCGGGCGAGGCAAAACCGGCGCTGAAGGAGATCAACCTCTCCATCAAGGTCGGCGAGAAGGTTGGCCTCATCGGCAAGGCCGGTTGTGGGAAATCCACGCTTCTGAAGCTGCTCGCATGCCTCAATGAGGCCAATGAGGGGCGGATTGCTCTGGACGGGCGCGACATCGCCCAGTTCGACCCTGCCGATATTCGCCGTGCCATTTCCTCCATGCCGCAGGACAGCGCGCTGGTGGATGGCACGCTGGAGGACAATCTGACATTGGGGCTTGGGCATGGGCTCGGGTCTGTCTCGCGCGCCGAGATGGACCGTGTGGGCGCTCTGTGCGGCGTGGATGAGATCGTGGGCAAACACCCATCCGGCTATGCGCTTGAGGTTGGCCCCGCCGGGCAGCGCCTCTCGGGCGGCGAGCGGCAATGCGTCAGTCTCGCCCGCGCGCTGATGGGCCGGCCGGCCATGCTGCTGCTGGATGAGCCCACCTCTGCGCTCGACAACACGCTGGAGGCGCGCGTGCTCACCGCGCTCAAGGCCGAGCT
>JBOFIL010000032.1:0-1741 GCA_051650165.1 Allobosea sp. | reverse complement strand
CCCGCGCGCAGCCGCAAGCGGTGCCATCTCAGGATCATGCTGAAGGCCATGCACATCATTGATGATGGCTGCGCCGGCTTCCAGCGCTTTCTGCGCCACTTCCGCCTTCATCGTGTCGATGGAGATGGGCAGCGGATAGCCCTCGCGCTTCAGCCGCGCGATCACGGGCAGCACGCGCGCAAGCTCGTCTTCCACCGAAACCGGCATGTAGCCCGGGCGGGTGGATTCGCCGCCAACATCGAGGATGTCCGCGCCCTCCGCCGCCATGGTAAAGGCGTGCGCGTGGGCTGCCTCATGCGCCGCCCATTGTCCGCCATCCGAGAACGAGTCCGGCGTGATATTGAGAATGCCCATGACGAGCGTGCGACGCATGAAATCTGCGCCGAAGGGCGTCATGGGCATGTTTTGCATTGTGTGGTGAGGTTTGCCTGAAATCAGACGAACTGGCCGAGGCCCGGAATGGCGCCAACAATCGCGCCCATCGTGTCTTCGCCGGCCTTTTCGCGGCCCACCGCAAACATCTCCTTCGAGACGGTTTGGATCTGGCCCATCGAGAGGCCTGCGCCCATCAGCTGGCTGCCCAGCGCCATTACGCCGCCGCCGCCTGGCATCATGCCCATCAGGCCACCGAGCATGCCGCCGCCACCGCCACCTTGTGCCGCAATCACCTCATCCGCGCCCGGAAAGGCCGCAATCAGCTGGCCAACCTCAGCCGCAGGGCCTTCCTTCTGCAAGAAGCCCATGATGATGCCGATGGCCTTGGTGGCGAGGCCTTCGTCAATGCCGGCAGCAGCGGAGATGCGGCCAATCAGTTCTTCCATTGTCGTGATCCTTGGTTGCGAGAGGGAATGTTTCGGCACCATACTGTCGCGGCGTTGTCGCTGCGCAGGATGACAAAATCAAGTCACGCGATGTTGCCTTGTATGACGGGCCATGTCCTGCCCTTCGCGCTGCTTGTCCTGCCCCTCGTGCTGGTTGCGATCGGGGATGAGAGTTTTGCCTCAACCCGCTTCCGCCAACCGGCCCAATTCGCTAAGAGCAATCTCGAAATCCCCCTTAACGCTGGCGCGTTGCCGGCTTAACGAACGGACCAGACCCATGGCGGAAACCAGCATCCTCGTCGGCAAGACCGGCACGGCCAAGACTGACCAGGAGCTGCGCCTCCAGCTCAAGCTAGCCAACCGGCATGGACTTGTGACTGGCGCGACCGGCACCGGCAAGACCGTGACGCTGCAGGTGATGGCCGAAGGCTTTGCCCGCAACGGCGTGCCGGTCTTTGCCGCCGACATCAAGGGCGACCTTTCCGGCATTGCTGCCATTGGCGATTCGAAGCCGCCCTTCGTCAAGCGCGCGGGCGATCTTGGGCTCAAATACAAGCCGGATCAGTTCACCACGGTGTTCTGGGATCTGTTCGGCGAACAGGGCCACCCGATCCGCGCCACAATCGCCGAGATGGGGCCGCTGATCCTTTCGCGCCTGCTTGATCTGAATGACACGCAGGAAGGCGTGCTCAACATCGCTTTCCGGCTGGCGGATGATGATGGGTTGCTGCTGCTGGATTTGAAGGATTTGCGCGCCATTCTCACCTTCATTTCGGAGAATGCGCAGGAACTCACCGCCAAATACGGCAACATCGCCACGCAATCCGTCGGCTCGATCCAGCGGCAATTGCTGGTGCTGGAAAACCAGAAGGGCGAGCATTTCTTTGGCGAGACGGCCTTCAACATCGAGGATCTGATCA
>JBOFIL010000031.1:0-3325 GCA_051650165.1 Allobosea sp. | reverse complement strand
CATGTCGAGGATGCCTTCGTGGGCATTGTTGGCGGGGCAACCACGGCTGAGGGCAACCGTTTCGTGTTCAATGCCTCTGTGGGTCGCCAGAAATTCAGCGTCAGTGATGGATTTCTGATCGCGAATACAGCCTCGAATGGTGGCAATCGCGGCGCGCTGCAATCCAATCCACGCTGGGCCGCTGATGGCCTTGTGCTGGCGCAGGCGCGCTACAACAACACGAAGGCTGAGGCCTTCTATCTCAACCCAGATGAGCTGCCTGTGGTCGACTCAAAGACCACACTTGCTGGTGTCAATCTGGAAACGCGCATGGCTGGCGGTATCGATCTGGGTGCCATGTTCCTGCGCGTTCCGACATCCAATTTCAGATATTTCACCGCGACAGAAAGTTTCAGCCGCGAGGGACTTCAGGTCTACAATGCAAGGGCGCGCTGGCAGCCAAACCCGACATCCGGGCCGTTCCTTGCCACCGAGGCCGCGCTGCAGCGCCATGAGCATATCAATATGCGCGCATTCGGGTGGAGCGCGGAGGCGGGATATGCTTTCGCCGAAACACTGCCATGGTCTCCCACAATCTCCTATCGCTACGCATCGTTTTCGGGCGATAACCCTGCCACCAAGCGCTTCGAGCGGTGGGACCCGCTGCTTTCGGGCGAGAATGGTGAGCGCTGGGTGCAGGGCATCAACCACTTCAAGATGTTCCAGAACAGCAATATCTCGACCCATCGCTTGCAGATGCGCCTGCGCCCGCACGCGCAGGTCGAGCTGGTGCCGCAGCTCTGGCTGTTCACCGCTGACCAGACCAACAATATTGGCGGAAACCCAGCTTTTTCGACGCTGAAAGGGAGCTATCTCGCCACTGAGGCCAACATGAGCATCAAGTGGTTCATCTCGCCGCAGCTCATGCTTCAGGGGCATGTGGCGGCGACCTTTCCCAGCACCACTGTCAGAAAAACCATTGGCGCCAATGCCGAGCCCTGGATCAGCACGATGCTGTTTTTACGCGCAGGATTTTGAACCCAATCAACCATGGAGCTGAACCGATGAAACGCCGGAATGTGATCAAGGGTATGGCGCTGGCTGCGGGCTCTGCCGCCACCCTTACAGGGGCACAGGTCGCGACCACATCGCCCGCAAACGCGCAGCCGCGCGGCGTCGGCATCAAGGATATTCCGCCCACTGATGCCGAGTATTTTGTTGCTGATCGTTTCAAGGGCAAGACGCTGATCGTCACCGGCTGCGCGCGCGGCATGGGCGCGGCTGCTGCCATTCGGGCGGCCAAGGAAGGCGCCAATATCGTTGGTGTCGACTGGCTTCAGGATTTAGGCGCGGCGACCATCGAGAGGATCAAGGCCGCTGGCGGCAAGGCGGTGTTTATCCATGGCGACATCTCCGAGGCAGCCATCTGCGAGCGGATGGTCAAGACCGCTGTCGACAGCTTCGGGCGGCTTGATCTGGCACTCAACAATGCCGGTGTCATGGATGGCGTTTTTTCAGGAGAAGCACCGGATTATGCCAAGCAGCGCGATCTGATCTTCGCACCGATCCACGAGGCGAGCGACGCCTATTGGGAGAATGTGCTGCGCATCAACGCGACAGGCGTTTTCCGCTCCATGCGCGCAGAACTCAGGCAGATGATTGCGCAGGGGCAGGGCGGCGCCATCGTGAATGTCGGGTCTATCGCTGGCATGACAGGCCTTGCCGGAAACCCCGCCTATGTTGCCAGCAAACACGCCATGAATGGCCTGACCAAGAACGCCGCCATCGACTATGCGCCCTATGGCATCCGCGTCAATTCGGTGAACATGGCCGCAACCGACACGCCGATGGTGGCGCGGGCGGGCGTGCTCGTTGCTGAGGCGTCCAAGGCCACGTCAGGACCGGCCATGGGCCGCATCAAGATCGACAGCATGTTGTCTTATGCTGACTCCAAAAAGCGGCCCGCGACCGTCGGTGAGCAGGTCTCGATGATGCTGTTCCTGCTCTCGCCCGAAGCCTCCAACTTCACGGGCGGCATCTATGCGACGGATGGTGGCTGGACGGGCTATTGATGGAGCAGTGAGAGTTGCGCCAGCCGGCCTGTAAGCCGGGTTCTGGAGGGCCGGCGGGTTGCCCCGCCGACGTGACGGCCATTCCTCTGGGGGCATCATTGCTGATGCCCTCGAGCAACCAACCCGGATGACTGGCCCCGGAAAAGGCCCTCCTTCCTTTCGGAAGAAGCCATCATCCCTATTCGGTCTTGCTCCCGGTGGGGCTTGCCATGCCGTCCCCGTTGCCGGCAACGCGGTGCGCTCTTACCGCACCTTTTCACCCTTACCTGTTGCCTTGCGGCGGTCAGGCGGTTCAATCTCTGTGGCGCTTTCCCTGGGGTTTCCCCCGCCGGAAGTTATCCGGCACCGTTTTTCCGTGGAGCCCGGACTTTCCTCCCCCATCCCCTTACGAAGATGAGAGCGGCCGTCCGGCCGACTGGCGCGGGCGGTTCTTGCGCCGGTTGCGCATCAAAGGTCAAGCGCAGGTGCGTGAGGCTTCCAGGTGCGGTGCGCTTCTTCATATCCTGTTCAGCCCAATTATGCCCTTAATCCCGCCGCGAAGGGATGATGATTCGTCCCGAAGAGCTGTGACAGGCTCCAGAAAGGGAGATTTCCATGAAGACATTCATCACGCTTGCGGCTGTGGCTGCGCTTGGCTTTGGCCTCACCGCCTGCAACACGCCGGGCGAGCGGGCTGTTGGCGGCGCGCTCATCGGCGGTGCGGCGGGTGCGGCGATTGGTGGCCTTGCCACCGGGCGCACGCGCGGCGCGCTGGTCGGCGCAGGCATTGGTGCGGCGGGCGGCGCAATTGTCGGCGCATCGACAGCACCGGCGCAGAACCCATGCCCCTATGGCACCTATCGCGACGCCTACGGCAATATCTACTGCCGCTGAGGCTGAATGCCTGATCGAAACGGGCTGCATCCGGCAGGAGACTGCCGGGCGCAGCCCTTTTCATTCGTGCGCCGGCAGGGCATGAGACAGCCATGGCAATGTCCTTCTGGGGTCTGATTGGCGGTGGCGGCCTGGGCTTTGCGCTCGGCGGGCCGCTTGGCGCGCTTGTTGGCGCGGCAGCCGGGCATTTTCTGGTTGATCAGGAGGGCGCGAAGGGTGCGTTGGCGTTGCTTGCCCCTGCCCCTCGCGAGGTGATTTTCACTACTGGTCTCATCGCGCTCGCTGCCAAGATGGCGCGCTCCGATGGCTATGTGCACCAGAGCGAGATTGCCGCTTTCCGCCGCATTGTCGAAGTGCCACCAGGCGAGGAGGCGCGGGCGCAGGCGCTGTTTGATCTTGCC
>JBOFIL010000030.1:0-2226 GCA_051650165.1 Allobosea sp. | reverse complement strand
CCCGCAATCGGGGCGCATTCTGGTCGATGGGCAGGATATTCGCGATGTTACGCTCGGCTCGCTGAGGCACAATATCGGCGTGGTGTTTCAGGAGCCGATGCTGTTCGCCCGCACCATCCGCGAGAACCTGATGTTTGGCCGCCCGGAGGCGTCTGAGGCCGAGATGAATGCCGCGCTGGAGCGCGCGCAGGCCACCGAGATCATGGCCCGCCAGTCTGACGGGCTCGATACCATTGTGGGCGAGCGTGGGCGCACACTGTCTGGCGGCGAGCGCCAACGGCTCTCGATCGCGCGTGCCTTGCTCAAAGACCCGCCGATCCTGATCCTTGATGAGGCGACATCGGCGCTGGATGCGGCCACTGAGGTAAAGCTGCAAAAAGCGCTCGAAGAGGTGATGAAAGGCCGCACGACTTTCGTGATCGCCCACCGCCTCGCCACCATCCGCAATGCGGACCGCATTCTGGTGTTCGAGCAAGGCGAGGTTGTCGAGATGGGCTCGTTCGATGCGCTGGTCGCCAAGGGTGGACGCTTCGCGCATCTGGCCAAGGCGCAATATCTCGCGGGCACACAGGACAAGCCTACGAAGGCAGGCAATGGCAAGGGCCGCAAGAAGGCAGGCGCTGAGGACAGTGCTCTGCCCTCCGGCCTTGCCACCAAGATTGCCGAGACCTGAGCCCCATCATGCTCAACCGCTGGCGCAAGCCTGAAGAGCGCTACGCGCGCCGCATGGCCCGCATCGCAAGGTGGGATCGCCCCCTTCAGGGCTGGCGAGACCGTGCTGTTGCATGGGCGAGCCTGCTGTTCATCGATCACGGCATTTTCCGCCTTGCCTATCTCAATGCCCACAAGGTCTCGGATCAGCTCTGGCGTGCGGCACAGCCGGCTCCGGGCGACATTGCGCGTTTTGCAAAGGCTGGTGTGAAGACCATCATCAACCTGCGCGGCGGGCGCGAGCACGGTGCCTGGCCGCTGGAACGCGAAGCCTGCGAGCGGCACGGCATTGCGCTTGTCGACCTTGTGCTGCGCTCGCGTGAGGCTCCGGACAAGGAGACGCTGCTCTCGTTGCCGGCCTTCTTTGCCAGCGTGCAATGGCCAGCGATGGTGCATTGCAAATCCGGCGCAGACCGGGCTGGCCTGTTCAGCGCGCTCTATGTGCTGATCCATGAGGGGCGTACGCTTGAGGAAGCCATGGCGCAGCTTTCATGGCGCTATGGCCATTACCGCTATGCCAAGACCGGCATTCTTGATGCGTTTTTCGAGATGTATGCCCTTGAGGGCAAGCAGGCGGATGGCTCGCTGAAGCCCTTCCTTGATTGGGTGCGCGAGGATTATGATCCGGCGCGGCTGGCGGCGGACTTCAAGCCGGGCATGATCTCTGATCTTGTCGTCGACAAGATCCTCAGGCGCGAGTGACCCCTATGATATTGTCTGTCATGCCCCCTGATATTGATGCCGCTGCTGCGCGCATCGCGGGCCATGTGCGGGTCACGCCTGTCATGGAGGTGGTGGGCGCAGCATTCGGGCATGATGTGCCTGTCTCATTCAAGCTCGAATTCCTGCAACATGCTGGCTCGTTCAAGCCGCGCGGCGCGTTCAACACTTTGTTGTCGCGGCCTGTGCCGGCGGCGGGTGTCGCGGCGGCTTCGGGTGGCAATCATGGTGCGGCGGTGGCCTATGCCGCCCGCCAGCTTGGCCTCAGCGCGCGGATTTTCGTGCCGGAAATTTCGAGCCCTGCCAAGATCGAGGCGATCCGTCGCTTCGGGGCCGATGTGGTGGTGGGCGGTGCGCGCTATGCCGATGCGCTGGCCGCGTGCGATGCCCATGTGGCGGCGAGCGGCGCGCTCTCGATCCATGCCTATGATGCCAATGCCACCATTGCAGGCCAGGGCACGCTGATGCGTGAGTGGATGGCGCAAGCGCCTGATCTGGACACCGTCCTGATCGCGGTAGGCGGCGGCGGGTTGATCGCCGGCGCAGCGGCGTTTGCTCAAGGGCGCGTCAAGGTGGTTGGCGTGGAGCCGGAGGGTTCCTGCGCACTCCATGCGGCGCTGCATGCTGCCGGGCCTGTCGATGTCGAGGTCAATTCAGTGGCGGCGGATTCGCTCGGCGCGCGCAATGTCGGCGCGCGGGTGCATGCGATTGCGTCTGCGCATGTCGATCATGTCGTGCTGGTGCCGGATGCGGCGATTGTCGCGGCGCAAGCTCGGCTCTGGCAGGATTTTCGCG
>JBOFIL010000029.1:0-2636 GCA_051650165.1 Allobosea sp. | reverse complement strand
CGCCGTGATGGATGCGCGCGGTGCGTTGAAGGCATTTGCGGCAGAAGACAACACCAGCTTGAAGCGCGGTGACATTGCGATAGGCAAGGCCCATGGCTCAGTCGCGCTCGGCATTGGTTCGCGCGCCATTGGCAAGATGGCAGCCGAGCGCCCGCATTTTGTTGCGGCCGTGAGTCATGTGGTTGGCGGCGCGTTGATCCCCGTCGCTGGCGGTGTGCTGATCCGCGATGGTGCCGGCAAGCTCATTGGAGCGGTTGGTGTCTCGGGCGACACCTCTGACAATGACGAGGCCGCCGCCACCGCAGGCATTGCCGCTGCCGGGCTGATCGCTGATGCAGGTGCATGACAAGCACCTGATCGGCTGCGCCGATTTGGCCGTAGACAGTTATCGGAGGCATCACGCCTCTCGGATCGCTTTGCAGGAATTGATCGCATGACCACCCTCCCCCTCGCCCATGCTGAAGCTGGCACTGCCCATGTCACCGATGCCGTCATCATTGGCGCGGGGCCGTGCGGCTTGTTCGCGGTGTTCGAGCTTGGCCTGCTCGACATCAAGGCGCATGTCATCGACATCCTGCCCAAGCTCGGTGGCCAATGCGCCGAGCTGTACCCGGAGAAGCCGATCTATGACATTCCCGGCTTCCCCTCTGTCACCGGGCAAGGCCTTGTCGACAATCTCATCGAGCAGATCAGGCCTTTTGGCGCGACCTTCCACCTTGGCCAGATGATTGACACCATAGAGAGCCTTGGCACGCCGGAAGCTCCGCTCTTTCGCGTCACCAGCGATGCCGGCACGACGATCGAATGCAAATCCGTGCTGGTGGCTGCGGGCGGCGGCTCGTTCCAGCCCAAGAAGCCGCCTATTCCTGGCATTGATGGCTATGAGGGCACCAGTGTCTTCTACGCCGTGCGCAAGATGGACGCGTTCAAAGGCAAATCGGTGCTGATCGTCGGAGGCGGAGATTCAGCGCTCGACTGGACTCTCAACCTCCAGCCCATCGCTTCCCGCGTCACGTTGATGCACCGCCGTGATGATTTCCGTGCTGCGCCGCATTCTGTCGAGCAGATGCGAGCGCTGGTCGCGGGCAACAAAATGGACCTCGTGATCGGTCAGGTCACATCGCTCGAAGGCGAGCCACCACATCTGGCCCGCGCCATTTGCCGCGACGCCGCGAACAATCCCATCAGCATCGATTGCCAGATGATGCTGCCCTTCTTTGGCCTCACCATGAAGCTTGGGCCGATCGCCGATTGGGGGCTGAACCTGCATGAGAACCTGGTGAAGGTCGACACCGAGAAATTCGAGACCTCGACGCCAGGAATTTTCGCCATCGGTGACATCAACTGGTATCCCGGCAAACTGAAGCTGATCCTCTCCGGCTTTCATGAAGCGGCTCTCGCAGCGCAGCGCGTGCACCGCTATGTGCACCCCGAAAAGCGCCTGACCTTCCAGTACACCACCTCATCCTCCAGCCTGCAGAAGAAACTCGGTGTGAGTGCTTGAGACTGGCAGCGTTCAATGCAGATAGGTCAATGGTCTCGCGAGTAACAACAGTACGAATTGCGAGGCTAAAATACAACCGATGCAACCTAAAACATTGATTCAATTGCCTGCTGGGTTGAAAACAATGAAATAATTCTGCGATTATGGGCTTAGATTTCAATCGTCGTTAACAGTTGATCGCCAGTATTTCTCGAAATGTGATCTTTTCGGGATTTGCCACTCAATGACCCAGCTTCGTCTTCTCAGCCTGTCATCCTCTATCAGCTTTCGAGCCACACTCGCCATGGTCAGCATGGCTGTTCTGGGTGTGGTGCTGACAGCCATTGTTGGCTGGTACACGCTCAGCCGCGAGATCGACCAATCCTTGACAGACAAAACGAACTGGAGCCTGCGCGTTGCGGCTGAGGCATTCATTTCATACTACCCGGATTACAAGCTGGAATATGGTGCCAATGGCGAAGTGTTGCGCCTAAAAGGGCCGGCCATCGCTGATTTCACCGATCATGACGCGGTTGATCGCATCACGCGAATCAACAAGGGCACGGCCACAGTCTTTCGCTTTGATGCCGCCAGAAACGACTTTGTTCGCCTCACAACATCGGTGAAAAAAGCTGATGGCACACGCGCGGTCGGCACTGTGCTTGGCAATACAGGTGTTGTCTTCCCTGTGATCATGCGCGGAGACCTGTTCAAAGGTGTCGCACATATTCTCGGCATTCCCTATCAGACAGGCTACATGCCGATCTATTCCGGCGGCGAAAAACCATCCGGCATCCTCTATATCGGTGTAGGCAAGCTGGAGGAGCTGCGCGCTTCAACCGATGCGCTCTACCAGAACCTGCTGATCGCCAGCGGCCTGGTGCTGGCCTTTGCGGCCTTGTGCGGACTGTTTATTGCCCGCAAACTTGTCCGGCCCGTGGCACAACTGGCCGCCACGACGGAGCGCATTGCTGAAGGCCAAATCGAAAAGCAGATCGGCTTCACAGAGCGCCGCGACGAAATTGGCCAGCTGGCACGGGCCGTGCAGAAGCTGGGCGTTTTTGTTGCCGAGCGCACGCATTTCCAGGCCGAACTTGAAACAAGCACGAGCCAGGAGCGCGCACGCGCCAGCATGACCGCTGAGGCCATTGAA
>JBOFIL010000028.1:0-3174 GCA_051650165.1 Allobosea sp. | reverse complement strand
CGTCAGCCTCGTCAATGGTCATTTTGGCGGTATCGGCGGTGCGTTGCCGGCCGGCATCAAGGTTACGCCCTTGTCGGAGGCTCTGGCTGCCGGTGACAAGCGGCTTGACCGCATGGGTGCTCTTGAAATTGCGGCCGACAACGCCGCGCTCGCGCTCAACACCGCCTTCATGTCTGATGGCGCGATCATCGAGATCGAGGCTGGCGCTAAGATCGAAGCTCCGCTGCTGCTGCGTTTGATCAGCGATAGCGCGGAGGCGCATGCTGCGCATGTGCGCGTGCTGGTTCTGGTCGGGGAGGGGGCGAGCTTTACACTTATCGAGCAACAGGAGACACGCGGTGCGGCGCATCAGCCCAATAGCGCCGTGGAAATGCTGATTGGCGATGGTGCTGAGGTCAACCATGTGCGGGCCACATCTCATGACCGCGATGCGCTTGTTTTGTCCACGCTGATTGCTGATCTGGGTAATGGCACATCGCTCACCAGCGTGAGCCTGATGACCACGAGTGCCGCGCATCGCCAGCAGGCGTTTGTGCGCTTCGGCGGAGCAGATGCACGCTTGACCCTTAATGGCGGCATGATGGCCACTGGCCGCCAGCATCTCGATTCGACGTTGATGGTGGACCATGCCGAGCCCGGCGGCATCAGCCGCGAGCTGTTCCGCACCGTGCTTGATGGCGAGGCGACCGGCGTGTTCCAGGGCAAGATCATCGTGCGGCAGAAAGCGCAGCAGACGGATGGCCGCATGGCCTCCAATGCGGTGATGCTGAGCGAAGACACCACGATGAACAACAAGCCGGAGCTTGAGATCTTCGCCGATGATGTGCAGTGCGCCCATGGCGCGACCTGCGGTGCGCTCGATGATGACCTCCTGTTTTATCTCATGGCGCGCGGTCTGCCTCGGCCTGAAGCTGAGGCTCTGATGGTCGAGAGTTTTGTGGCCGAGACGCTTGATCCCATCACTGATGAGACGGTGCGTGAGGCGCTGATCGGACAGATCGAAGACTGGCTGAAGGCGAGGGCATGATGCTGGCGAAAGCCGAGGCGAGAATGGGTTATGATGTCGAGGCCGTGCGGCGGGATTTCCCGATCCTGTCGCGCGAGGTCTATGGCAAGCCTTTGGTCTATCTCGACAATGCGGCTTCCGCTCAGAAGCCGAATGTTGTCATTGATGCCATGACGACGCTGATGCGCGAGAACTACGCCAACGTCCATCGTGGCCTGCACTATCTCGCCAATGCCTCGACCGAAGCCTACGAGGCGGCGCGGCTGAGCGCCCAGCGCTTTCTGAATGCCGCGCATCTGGAGGAGGTGGTGTTCACCCGCTCTTCTACCGGCGCGCTCAACCTGGTGGCATCCTGCCTTGGCCGGCATCTGAATATCGGCGAGGGCGATGAAATCGTGCTCTCGATCATGGAGCATCATTCCAACATCGTGCCTTGGCATTTCTGGCGCGAGCGGCATGGCGCTGTGATCAAATGGGCCCCCATAGATGATGAGGGCAATTTTCTCATCGATGAGTTCGAAAAGCTCCTGGGGCCTCGCACCAAGGTGGTGGCGCTGACGCATATGTCGAATGCGCTTGGCACGGTGGTGCCGATCGCGGATGTCGCGAAGCTGTGCAAGGCGCGTGGCATTGCGCTGGTCGTTGATGGTAGCCAAGCTGCCGTGCACATGACGGTTGATGTGCAGGCGTTGGATGTCGATTTCTACTGCATGACCGGCCACAAGCTCTATGGCCCGACAGGAATCGGCGTGCTGTATGGCAAGAAATCCTGGCTCGACAAGCTGCCACCTTTCGAGGGTGGCGGCGAAATGATCATCACCGTGACGGAAGATAGCGTCACCTATAATGATCCGCCGCATCGTTTCGAGGCTGGCACGCCTGCCATCATCGAGGCTGTGGGGCTTGGTGCAGCGCTGGATTACATGATGGCGCTTGGGCGCGACAACATCGCCGCGCATGAGGCAGATGTGGGGGCGTACGCGCAGGCGCGTCTTTCCGAGATGAATTCCATCCGAATTTTCGGCAAAGCGCGCGACAAGGGCGCGATTGTCTCCTTCGAGATGAAGGGTGCGCACGCCCACGATGTCGCCACGGTGATTGACCGCTCAGGTGTTGCGGTGCGGGCGGGAACGCATTGCACCATGCCGCTGATGACCCGCTTTGGCGTCACCTCCACCTGCCGTGCCTCGTTTGGCCTCTATAATACGCGGCTAGAAGTCGATATGCTGGTGGCTGCCCTTCGCAAGGCGGAAGATCTGTTCGCGTGAGTGACATGAACGACGTTGTTGAACCAGACAAGATCGCAGCCCTGCCGATTGCGGCACCCTCGGCTCTCCCGCCGGATGAGGTCGACCGCATGACTGACGACATCATCGCGGCGCTCAAGACCGTGTATGATCCCGAAATCCCGTCAGACATCTATGAGCTTGGCCTGATTTACCGCGTCGATATTGCCGATGACCGGCTGGTGACCATCGACATGACGCTCACGGCTCCCGGTTGCCCCGTGGCCGGAGAAATGCCGGGCTGGGTCGAGAATGCTGTCGGCACGGTGCAGGGCGTATCAGGTGTGAAGGTCAACATGACCTTCGACCCGCCCTGGGACCAGTCCCGCATGTCAGATGAGGCGCGTGCCGCGCTTGATATGTGGTGAGGTGGCAGGTTGCGTGCGTTGGGCTTATGCCGGCTTTGCGAACTGCACCCTCGACGCAGCGGCAAAGGATGATTAAGCTATCCCTCGTATCGTCAATCGTCGCGGGCCTTGAACCCGCCGAGGGGAGACAGGAATGGTTTCGCTTCTTGCCGGCCTGAAAGTGGTATCGATCTCCGATGCGGCCGCAGCGCGCATCCGTGACATCGTGACCAAATCCGATCCGCCAGCGTTGGGCCTGCGCGTTGGCGTCAGCAAGGGCGGCTGCGCCGGCATGGAATACACCTTCGCGCTGGCACAGGATGCCCGCCCCGGCGAAGAGATCGTCACGGACAAGGGCGCGACGGTGATTGTTGAGGCCAAATCGGTGCTGTTTCTGTTTGGCACCGAGCTGGATTTCAAGGCCGACAAGCTCTCGGCGCATTTCGTCTTCAACAATCCCAATCAGGTCTCAGCCTGCGGATGTGGCGAGTCCGTTGCCATCGAGCCAGTGAAGCTTGACACCGCAACGGCAGGT
>JBOFIL010000027.1:0-2193 GCA_051650165.1 Allobosea sp. | reverse complement strand
CGCGCAGCGCCAGGCAGCATGTCATCGGCAATCAGGCGAAGGCCCGGATTGATCGGCCTGTCGCCCGCCGTGATGCGCGCCACCGGCTCCCCGCCCCAGCGCACCAGCCCGTCATTCGAGAGCACAATGGCTTCATCGCCGCCGAGTACAAGCCTTGCTGCGCGGGATTCGATCTCGCGTGTCAGTGCCTTGGCGGCGGCAGCATTGAGCGCCTTCATCTCCGGACCAGCCGCGCCAACATCAGGCGTGAAGCGGAAGCCCTGCAGCATGCCGACATGCTGCCCTTCCACCGCCACATCACCCAGGGGGCTCACATTCGCCTCAAGCATCGTTTTCTCCCGCAGCCGCCGCATCAGAACACTTGTGCGCCGGTCAACAAACCGAGCGGCAAGCTGCTCATGCAGCGCATCAGACAGCCTGTCCTCTACTCGACGCGCTTCGCCCTGCCAATGGCGAGGATCGATCAACCAGTCAGAACGATTGGCCGCGAAGCTCCAGGTGCGGATCTGCGCAAGGCGCATCGAGAGAGCATCTATATCGCCATCGACGCGGTCCAGCACCGCAATCTGCGCGCTGAACCAATCTTCAGGAAGGCGGCCTTTCCCGACAAGATGGCGGAAGATTGTCGCAGCCAGATCAGCATGGTGATGCGCGGAGAGCTTGCGATAATCGGGCAGTTGGCAGACCTCCCAGAGACGCCGCAAGATCGAGCCATCCTGCACCAGCCTGGCGATGTCATCCTCGCCAGACAGGATTTCAAGCGTGGTGACATCATCTGCAATGGGCGCACGCAGCAACCCCTCCTCGGAAGGATTCTCGTTCAGCGAGGCCTTCAGCGCGGCCAAACTGGCGAAATCCAGCTCGCCATTGCGCCAATACAGCGCCTTGACCGGCTCGAACCGATGCGCCTCCAGCGCCTCCACGAGTTCGGGCTCGAAAGCCGGGCAGCGCGCGCTGGTGCCGAATGTGCCATCGCGCAGATGCCGTCCGGCGCGCCCCGCTATCTGGCCGAACTCCGCCGGTTCGAGCCTGCGCCGACGCTGGCCATCGAATTTGCGATCCGAGGCAAAGGCGACATGGCCGACATCGAGGTTAAGCCCCATGCCGATCGCGTCAGTCGCCACGATGTAATCGACATCGCCGGCCTGAAACAACTCGACCTGCGCATTGCGGGTGCGGGGGCTGAGCGCCCCCATCACCACCGCCGCGCCGCCATTCTGCCGGCGGATCAACTCGGCAATCGCGTAGACCTCTTCAGCTGAGAAGGCGACAATGGCCGTGCGGGGCGGCAGGCGAGTGAGCTTTTTCTCGCCGGCAAATGTCAATTGAGAGAGACGCGGGCGCTCCACAATCGTCACGCCAGGGATGAGCCGCTCCAGCAAGGGCCGCAGCGTCAACGCGCCGATGATCATGGTCTCGGCACGGCCTCGCCGATTGAGCAACCTGTCAGTGAAGACATGGCCACGGTCGCCATCAGTGCCAAGCTGCGCCTCGTCCAGCGCCACAAAGGCGACATCGATGTCGCCCGGCATCGCCTCGACAGTGCAGACAAAATGCCGTGCGGATGGCGGCCTGATCTTTTCTTCACCCGTGATCAGCGCGACTTTTGTCTCGCCCAGCTTCTGCACCAGGCGGCCATAAACCTCGCGCGCCAGGAGCCTGAGTGGCAAGCCGATGATGCCGCTTTCATGGCCGGCCATGCGCTCGATGGCGAGGTGCGTCTTGCCCGTGTTGGTCGGCCCCAGCACCGCCGTGACATTCAGCGCGCGGGCACGGGCCGGCAAGGTGCGGCGGATCGGCACAAGTGACACATCCATCGGCGTATCGCCTGCCTCGCCTGTGGCATGCGCAGCTTGCGCGCATGCCCTGATGAAAGCCGGTCAGACCGGCCTTGGGAATCCCGTTTTGGGGCGCGCCGGCTTGAACATGGCGAGCTTTGGAACGAGTCTGGAACGAACCGGGCCCGAATCGCTGACTCGGGGCCAGACCGGCTTCGTTCACCGCCATATGTAGCGCCCAGGAGGCATGAGTTCCACTAGAGCATAGGCTTTCAAGGCGGCTATTCACCAATGCTGCATGGCCCGTGTTAACCTTTGCCTGATCACCGATTGATGTTCGACCTTGTGAACGGATCAGGCTATTCCTGAACAGCCTCTTTCAGGGCCGCATCAGCTTCAGCGCTACGCCGTTAAG
>JBOFIL010000026.1:0-4554 GCA_051650165.1 Allobosea sp. | reverse complement strand
CTCCGCCAGCCCGTCGGTCTTGTGCGCATCCGTGCCGCGAACAGGGCGCATTTCATGCAGCACCACAGGCACGCCGGCATTGGCTGCCTGCCAGGCGGCCTCCGATCCTGCAAGGCCGCCGCCGATGATGTGGATGGGGCCCAAAACCGGTGAGGAATTCGTTGTTTTGCTCATGCCAGCCATGTGCTTCGAGGCAGGGGCTGCGTCAAGCGGTGCATGGAAATGGCATCAAAAGCAAAACGCCCGCCTTGTGGGGCGGGCGTTATCGGGATGATCGCTAGGCTCTTGGAAGCGGCGGAAAAGAGCAGAAAATGCGCAAGATCCCGGAAACAGAGGCCTCAGGAAAAGGCGTGCGTGCGGGCGATCGACTCGATTTCGCCACGATGAATGCCAAGATCATTCAGCTCGCGGTTGGTGAGGCGCGACAATTCGCGAACTGTCTCGCGATAGCGCAGCCATGAGCGCAGATTGGCGAGCAGCGTCGTGATAAACATTGTCTTTCTCCTTGTTGCGGGGCGTCTCACCCCGTCCTGGTACCGGATGGCACCGACACAAATCATGTTGCAGTGCGATATAGGCGCAATGATTCATGCATGACAGATTGCATTCAGCAAATCTGTCATGCGTTTAATGCATGAGCAAGGCCATGAAATATTCAGGAATGCAGCGGCTGCGCCTGATGCAATGTTTCCAGCCAGGCTTGAACCGTTTCGACGGTTTTCTCTGGTCCCACGAAGCCGTGTATGATTGGCCTGTAGGGCATGCTCGGGTCTGTCCCGCCGAAGAGCGCCGGGAAGTCTCGCACGCCTGAGCCCTTGGCAATATCGAAATGCAGCCTTGTTTCAGCTCGCATCTCCCTGCTCTCGAATTTGGCTCTGAAATCGATCGCGCTGACACCGCAGGCGCCGGCAAGCGCAGCCAGGGTTTCGGGGTCTGACACGTCAGTGTTCCGTGCATAGAACGTATTCTGGATGTGCTCCAGCAGCGCGAGCCCTTTGTCGGGATAATCAAACAGCATCGTCACGACCGCACGGCAGGCCGGCTCGGTATCAAAGATAAAGCCCTTATGATCGGTGAAGGCAAAATTGAATGGCTGGCCAGAGAGTTTTGCCACACTATCCCAATGATTGCGGGTGCTCATCATTTGCTCTTCGCTCAAGGCCTGTGTCGTGCCCGGAAGCAGCCCGCCAAGCACAAGCCGTATTGGCAAGGTGCTGCCCCAGCGCGCGATAATTGCCCTGATCGATGGCGCAAAACCCCAGCACCAGGAGCACATCGGATCGACAAAATAGACCAGATATGCGCCTTGCGGTATGCGTGAGGCAGGTATTGCCATAGGCCAATTCCTTATTCAGTTATGTTCATGCCGGGCTCTGCAGCGGCGGCAATCATGACTTGTTGCGCGACAGTTAGGTACAATCAAGCAACTCGCATCAGCTTGATGAACGCTGACCAGGCTGCAAGCCTGTCCGCCGCCTCATTCTACTCCGCCGCTTCCGTTCCACGCGCCTTGGCTGGCCGCCTTGCCAGCACCTCCTTGAGGAAGCGGCCTGTGTGGCTGCGCGGATTGGCGACAATGTCTTCGGGCGTGCCGGCAGCAACGACCTCACCGCCGCCATCGCCGCCTTCGGGGCCCATGTCGATGATCCAGTCAGCGGTTTTGACCACTTCGAGATTATGCTCGATCACCACCACGGTGTTGCCTTGCTCGACCAGCTCCTGAAGCACCTCCATCAGCTTGGCGACATCGTGGAAATGCAGGCCGGTCGTGGGCTCATCAAGGATATAGAGCGTGCGGCCTGTCGCGCGCTTGGAAAGCTCCTTGGAGAGCTTGACGCGCTGCGCTTCGCCGCCTGAAAGCGTCGTCGCTTGCTGGCCAACATGGACATAGCCCAGGCCCACGCGCGACAAAGTCTCCATCTTCTCGCGGATAGAGGGCACGGCCTTGAACAGGGATTTTGCCTCTTCAACGGTCATATCCAGCACGTCGGCGATGGACTTATCGCGATACTTGACCTCCAGAGTCTCGCGGTCATAGCGCTTGCCCTTGCAGACATCGCAGGTGACATAGACATCGGGCAGGAAGTGCATCTCGATCTTGAGCAGGCCATCGCCCTGGCAGGCCTCGCAGCGCCCACCCTTGACGTTGAACGAGAAGCGCCCCGGCATGTAGCCGCGCGCTTTGGCCTCTGGCAGACCTGCGAACCATTCGCGGATGGGCGTAAACGCGCCAGTATAGGTTGCGGGGTTTGAGCGGGGCGTGCGCCCGATGGGTGATTGATCAATGTCGATCACCTTGTCGAGGAGTTCCAGCCCCTCGATGCGGTCATGCGGGGAGGGGTGTTCCATCGAGCCGTTGAGGCGGCGCGAGGCCGCCTTGAACAGCGTGTCGATGACAAGGGTGGATTTGCCGCCCCCCGAAACGCCCGTGATGCAGGTGAAGAGGCCAAGCGGGATTTCCGCCGTGACGTTCTTGAGGTTGTTGCCGCGCGCACCGATGATTTTGAGCATCTTGCTCTTCATCGGCTTGCGGCGCTTGTCCGGCACCGCGACGCCCATTTCGCCAGTCAGATATTTGCCGGTGAGCGATTTGGGGTGTGCCATCACCTCGGCCGGCGTGCCCTCCGCGATGATTTGCCCACCATGAATGCCGGCGCCAGGCCCGACATCGACAACATAATCAGCCTGCAGAATCGCATCCTCGTCGTGCTCGACCACAATCACCGTGTTGCCGAGATCGCGCAGGCGCTTCAACGTACCGAGCAGGCGCTCATTGTCGCGTTGGTGCAGGCCGATGGAGGGCTCATCCAGCACATAGAGCACGCCGGTCAGCCCGGAGCCGATTTGCGAAGCGAGGCGAATGCGCTGGCTCTCGCCGCCAGACAATGTGCCCGAGCCGCGCGACAGGGTGAGATATTCAAGCCCGACATCCAGCAGGAAGGTCAGCCGGTCGCGGATTTCCTTGACGATGCGCTGGGCAATGCCGGCCTGTTTGGGCGTGAGCTGCCCCTCCAGGCCCTGAAACCAGCCAAGCGCATCGCGCACCGAAAGCTGCGAGATTTCGCCGATATGCTTGGCTGCAATCTTCACGGCCAGCGCTTCGGGCTTCAGACGGTAACCAGAGCATGCCGAGCACGGCGTCGCTGACATGAAGCGGCTGATTTCGTCGCGCGCCCAGTCGCTCTCTGTCTCCTTGTAGCGCCTCTCCAGATTGGTGATCACGCCCTCGAAGGGCTTTTTCACCTCATAGGCGCGCAGGCCATCATCATAGGCAAAGCGCACCGGCTCCTCGCCTGTGCCATACAAGATGACCATCTTGGCGCTGTCGGGCAGCTCGGCCCAGGGCTTGCGGGTTGAGAAGCCATAATGCTTCGCCAACGCCTCCAGCGTCTGCCCATAATAGGGCGAGGTGGATTTCGCCCATGGCGCAACCGCGCCCTTGACCAGTGTCACGGAAGAATCCGGAATGACCATCTCCGGATCGATCCGCATTTCGTGGCCGATGCCATCGCAGGTCGGGCACGCGCCGAACGGATTGTTGAACGAAAACAGCCGCGGCTCGATCTCGGAAATTGTAAAGCCCGACACCGGGCAGGCGAACTTGGAGGAGAACAGGATGCGTTTGGCCTCGCCCTTCTCGTCTTTCTCATCCGCCAGTTCCAGAACAGCAATGCCCTCAGCCAGTTCCAGCGCCGCTTCGAAGCTTTCGGCCAGCCGTGCGCCGAGGTCCGGCTTCACCGCGATGCGATCCACCACCACATCGATGTCGTGCTTGAACTTCTTGTCGAGCGCCGGCGCATCCGGGATTTCGTAGAACTGGCCGTTGATCTTGACGCGCTGGTAGCCGCGCTTCAGCCACTCTGCCAATTCCTTGCGGAATTCGCCCTTGCGCCCACGCACCACAGGGGCGAGCAGGTAGGCGCGGGTTTTATCCGGCAGAGCCAGCACGCGGTCCACCATCTGGCTGACCGTCTGGCTCTCGATAGGCAGGCCGGTGGCTGGCGAATAGGGCACGCCGACACGCGCCCAGAGCAGGCGCATATAGTCGTGGATTTCCGTGACAGTGCCCACAGTGGAGCGCGGGTTTTTCGAGGTGGTCTTCTGCTCGATGGAAATGGCCGGAGAGAGCCCGTCGATCTGGTCGACATCGGGCTTCTGCATCATCTCTAGAAATTGCCGCGCATAGGCCGAGAGGCTCTCAACATAGCGCCGCTGACCCTCAGCATAAATCGTGTCGAACGCCAGCGAGGATTTGCCCGAGCCAGACAGCCCGGTGAACACCACCAGCTTGTCACGCGGGATGGTCAGATCGACATTCTTGAGATTGTGCTCGCGCGCGCCGCGCACACTGATGACGCGAGCGTTCGGGTCCGCCATGCGGTTGCGGTCGAACATGTCATCAAGGGCAGAACTCTTGTTATTAGGTGCAGCAGTCTTGTTGTTAGGGACAGCAGTCTTGCGGGTCATGGCGACTTTCCGGGTTGCTTCTCACATAGCGCTGATCAGCAACGCTGCAACCGGCACATCCCAATTGAATGTGGTCACGGCTCGTTC
>JBOFIL010000025.1:0-1029 GCA_051650165.1 Allobosea sp. | reverse complement strand
GAGGTGCTGGCCAGCGATGTCACGGCGATCCGGGCGCGCGAAAGCCGCCTTGAGGACAGCCTGGAACAGGCGCCGTTTACCCCGCCGCAGATCCTCGACCCGACGGTGAAGTTCCTCACCGAAACGCTTGTCCGCCGGCAAGGCTTAAGGCAACGCAAAACCATCAGCTACATGACATTGCGCGCCTGGCGAAAGCCGATCCGCGCCTACCAGATCGAGGCATTGAAGGCGCTGAAAACCGCGCCGCCGCGCGCCTTGGTCGAGACAGCCGCAGCTGAGATTGTCGAGGCCGTTGAGCGCGTGGTTGGTGCAGGGGCCTTCAGCGAGGTCACCCATGTGCCGTGCAGCCGCTCAGCAGAAGAGGCGTGCCTTTCGCGTCAGATCGCCGAAGAGGTGGCCGCAAGATTGGGCAAACCCATGGTGCAGCGGCTCGCCGCGCCGCCGCAGAAAGGCGCCTCGCACCCCAAGGAGAATGTGAAGCGCCCGCCGCTGAAACTCCTCTCGCCAGCAGATGGGCCGTGTCTCGTGATTGATGATGTCGCCACCAGCGGCGCGCATATCGAGGAGGCCATCCTCAAACTGCGCCCCTCCGCGCAATCAGTCTTCGCGATTGCCTGGATTGGCGGGGACTCAGACGAGGCGCTTGACGCCTCGCCCTAGCGGGGCGACCTTTCGATTATGCGACGCATCAGTTTGATTCGTGCCTTGATCATCGCTGCGGCAGCACAGGCACCGCTGCTGTGCGCTGGCGCGTGGCTGGCCGCCTCCCCCGCATACGCTCAGGCCACGGGCGAGCAGGAGGCAGGCAACCGCGCGAATGTGCTGCGAAACCATCCTGATTCAGCCAAGGCGCATTTTGGTCGCCAGACCAACGCCGCCCCTATGCAGGCGCGGGCGATTGGCTCATTTGCGCGTGGCTGCCTTGCCGGTGCAACCGCGCTGCCCATCGATGGCGAGAGCTGGCAGGTCATGCGCCTCGCCCGCAACCGCAATTGGGGCCACCCTGATCTGATCGAGATGGTGGAGAAG
>JBOFIL010000024.1:0-9902 GCA_051650165.1 Allobosea sp. | reverse complement strand
ATGGTCGCGACCCATCTCGATCACCGCATCGCCATGAGCTTCCTCGTCATGGGGTTGGCCAGCGCCAGGCCGATGAGTGTTGATGATGGCGAGACGATCGCCACCAGCTTCCCCGGTTTTGCCGCGCTGATGGCCTCGCTTGGCGCTGATATTGCGCAGGGGGCGCGCTCTTGAGCCGCCCTCTCGTTCTGGCCATTGACGGCCCTGCAGCTTCGGGCAAGGGCACGCTCGCCAAGCGCCTTGCTGCCCATTATGCCCTGCCGCATCTCGATACGGGGTTGCTGTATAGGGCCACCGCGCGCGCCATGCTGGACGCTGGCCTGCCACTGACGGATGCGGCTGCCGCGACCCGTCTTGCCGCGGAACTCGATCTCTCCGGCTTGGCTGAAGATGGCTTGCGCGGGCGCGAAATGGGCGAGGCGGCCTCGGTGGTGGCGGCGTATCCCGGCGTGCGGTCTGCTCTCAAGGAGCTGCAACAGCGCTTTGCCGCGCAAGCCGCAGGCGCGGTGCTGGATGGCCGCGACATCGGCACGGTGATCTGCCCTGATGCGAGCGTGAAGCTCTTCGTCACCGCAACCCCCGAAGTGCGCGCCGCGCGCCGCCACAAGGAGCTTGCAGGCCGTGGCGAGAGCACGCCTTACGATGATGTGCTTGCTGACATTCGCCGCCGCGATGCACGCGACTCAGGCCGGAGCGATGCCCCGCTTGCACGCGCCGATGATGCGATCCTGATTGATACATCCGCGCTCGGCATTGATGAGGCGCTGGCTGCTGCGGTCGCCATCATCGGCGACAGGCGCTGATCACTCAACACTGAGCTTCCAGCGCATTTCTCACACGCAAAATTCGGCCTTGGCGGAAAAGTGATTCGCCGGCACAGTGGCGGTGTCAACGAACACGGAGGGCGTCCCATGCGGCGCTGGCTGGCCTTCGTTTCCATGTGTCTGCTGCTTGTCAGTACCGCCCTGTGGGTGGCTCCTGCAGGTGTGTCGCAGGCGCAGACGCTCAAGCCCGAAGTCGATGTTGCACTGGTGCTGGCGGTTGATATTTCCTTCTCGATGGATCTCGATGAGCTGGCCCTCCAGCGCGAGGGCTACGTTCAGGCGCTGAAATCGCAGGTGGTGAAGGATGCCATTGCCAAGGGCGCTGTCGGCAAGATCGCACTCACCTATGTCGAATGGGCGGGTTTGCAGGCGCAATACGTCACCGTGCCGTGGATGATCATCGACAGCGCGGACGCAGCCGATGCCTTTGCTGAGAAGCTTGCCGAGGCTCCCACACGGCGCGGGCGACGCACATCGGTCTCGGGCGCGATTGATCTGAGCATGCGTCAATTGAATGATGTGCCGGCCAGCCCGCTCAAGCGCGTCATCGATATTTCCGGCGATGGCCCCAACAATGAAGGGCGCTCGGTCACCGAGGCGCGCGATGATGCCGTGGCGAAGGGCGTGACCATCAATGGCTTGCCGGTGATGCTGAAGGCTCCCGGCTATCTCGATATTGGCGAGCTGGATATTTACTACGAGGATTGTGTGATCGGCGGCATCGGTGCCTTCTCGATCCCGATCCGTGAGCGGGTGCAATTCGTTGAGGCCGTCCGCACCAAAATTCTGCTTGAAATCGCGTTGGCTCCGCCCGCTTTGCCGCAGCTCATCCACAGGGCGCAGGCGCAGCAGGGGCAGCCCAGAAAACCGCGCGTCTCCTGCGCGATTGGCGAGAGGCAGTGGCGGGACCGCTTCGGGAATTGAGGGCTGCGCTTCACGTTCCCCTTGGTTTGGCGCGCGTGGTGGCCTGCGCGCCAGCAGGGTCTTCCGGCCAGACATGGCGCGGATAGCGCCCGCGCATCTCGGAGCGCACTGCTGCCCATGAGCCCCGCCAGAAGCCTGGCAGATCCCGCGTGACCTGAATGGGCCGGTGAGCCGGCGAAAGCAGCTCCAGCACCACCGGGATGCGGCCATTGGCGAGTGCAGGGTGTTCGCCCAAGCCAAACAGCTCCTGCACACGCACGCTCACTGTTGGCCCGGCCTCAGCCGCATAATCAACGCTGAGGCGTGAGCCGGTGGGGGCGGTGAGATGCGTCGGCGCTTCGGCATCAAGCCGGCGCTGCATGTTCCAATCGATCAGCCCCTTGAGAGCCTCGAAGAAACGATCCGCGCCGATGGCGCTGAGCGAGGCAATGCCGGGCAGATGCGGCCCAAGCCAGCTTTCCATGCTCAATGCCAGCGCCGCATCCGAGACATCGGGCCAGCTCTCCCTGTCAGCGGCATGAAGAAACGCCACGCGGTCGCGCCATTGCCGGCTGGCAGCGCTCCAGGGCCAATGTGCGGGCGGCAGGGCGGCAATCCCGCGCGCCAGCACGGCGCTAGCTTCCTGCGCCGCTTCGCCGCTGGTTGGCACTGGCAAGGGCTGTTCTGACAGCAAGATCGCGCCAAGGCGCTTCACGCGCCGGCAGCGCAGGGCGCGAGCGGCAGCATCGAAGCTGATCTCCTCTCGCGCTTGCAGCTTGTCACCTGCAAGTCCCTCCAGCTCGCTTTCATCAAGCGCAGCGGCGGCCAGTATGCGCGCATTCTGGGCTGTTCCGGTCAGGTCTGCGATGACCAGCCATGGCGCGCGGGCCAGCCGCTCATGGGGCTCAAGCCTGCCGCCCCGGCCATTGGCCATGATGAAATGCCCTTCCGCGCCGCGCTGTTTCGCGATGCGATCCGGGTAGGCTTTGGCAAGCCAATAGCCGGCGCAATGTCCGGCCTCGCTGCTGGGTTTGCCACCTGCAAGATTGGCCGCCATGCGCCGCGCCTCGTCCGCGCGCTGCCCTCGCTCACGGCGGAAGCGCGAGAGGCGCTCCTCGATGTCGGTGCCATCACCGCCCAGACCCTGCTCGGAGAGCAGTACGGCGAGTTCACCGGCGAGCAACCCATCGCCAGCCTCGCGTGCTGCAAGGATCATGGCGGCGAGTCTTGGCGCGACAGGCAAGGCCCGCATCGCCTTGCCTTTCCCGGAGAGGCGGCCCGCTTCGTCCAGCGCCCCCAGCGCTTCCAGCAGCGCGCGCGCCTCCTTGAGAGCCGCGGCGGGCGGCGCATCGAGAAAGTGCAGGTTGGCAGGATCGCTCACACCCCATGCCGCGCAATCGAGCAGCAGCGGCGCGAGGTCCGCCGCGAGGATTTCCGGGCGCGCATAGGCCTCCAGCGCCATGGTGGCAGCCTCGGGCCAGAGCCGGTAGCAGATGCCTGGTTGCGTGCGCCCTGCGCGGCCCCGGCGCTGATCGGCGGCGGCGCGGCTGATCTTGACAGTGGCGAGGCGCGTGACGCCAACATCCGGCTCATGCACAGGCACGCGCGCCAGCCCTGAATCGATCACCACGCGCACGCCATCGATGGTGAGCGAGGTTTCAGCGATGGAGGTGGCGAGCACAATCTTGCGTGTGCCATCAAGCGCCGTGCGGATCGCGGCATCCTGGCTTGCGCGGTCCATCGCGCCATAAAGGGGGGCAATGACAATGGCAGGGTTCCTGATGCGTTCGGACAGCCAGCTTTCCAGGCGTCGTATTTCGGCCTGACCAGGCAGGAAGACGAGGATTGAACCCGTCTCATCGGCGAGCACGGTCATCACACTTGCGCCAACCTCCTCCTCAAGCCGCTTGAGCGGGTCTCGCGGGCGGTGGCGTGTCTCGACCGGAAAGGCGCGTCCCTGCGATTCGATGATGGGGGCATCACCGAGCAATGCCGCGACACGCGCGCCATCAAGCGTCGCCGACATCACCAGCAGCCGCAAATCATCGCGCAAGCCACCTTGCGCATCGAGCGCCAGCGCAAGACCAAGATCGGCATCGAGCGAGCGCTCATGGAACTCGTCGAAGAGCACGGCAGCGATGCCGGAAAGCTCCGGATCATCGAGGATCATCCGCACGAACACGCCCTCAGTCACGACCTCGATGCGGGTGCGGGCGCTGACCTTGGAGCCAAAGCGCACGCGAAGGCCCACCCGCTCGCCCACACTTTCGCCCAGCGTTGCCGCCATGCGCTCGGCGGCAGCACGGGCAGCGAGGCGGCGCGGCTCGAGCACGATCAGCTGGCGACCCTTGACCCAGCCCTCATTCAGCAACGCCAGTGGCACACGTGTGGTCTTGCCTGCGCCCGGCGGCGCAACAAGCACGGCGCGCGAGCTTGTCACCAGCGCATCCTTTAGCGCCGGCAGGGCCTCATCGATGGGAAGTGCGGGTTCGTCAGCGGCGCGCATGGATGCGTCACATGCCGCTGCGGCCCCGCGAAAACAAGTCTTATGCAGCTTGTGGCAAGGCAATATCGAGCGAGGCGGTGACGACCTTGCCGGCGCGTATGGACACCAGAGAGTTGGCCGGCAGCGCTTTCCAGCAATCGCGGTTGGCATCGATCGGCTCGCTGGCGATGATCACGGAGCCGGGCTTTTCGCACAAATACAGCGTCGGAGGCTTGGGGTCAGACGACCAGCGCGCGGCATGGATGGTCTCACCATCGCTCATCACGGCAGCAAACCGCACTGGCTCATTCTGTCCTGCTGCCTGACACAGCGCCATGGTCTGCGACAATGCCGCCTCGAACGCGGCCTCCGCCGAAAGGCCGCCCTCGATATGAGCTAGGATCAGAAGAAACAGCGCCTCTGAGTCGGTGTTGCCCTGGCGGGAATGATAGAGATCATCCGGTATCAGCGCCTCCAGCCGGCGTTTGATCGCGGCATAGCCACCGATCTGGCCATTATGCATGAACATGTACCGCCCATGGGTAAATGGGTGGCAATTCGCCCGCGTGCTTGCTGTGCCTGTCGCGGCGCGCACATGGGCGAAGAACAGCTGCGAGCGCACCTGCCGCGCGATCGACAAGAGGTTTTCATCCGACCAGGCCGGCCTGATCTCGCGGTAGACGCCGGGCTCCTGCCGCTCGCCATACCAGCCAAGGCCGAAGCCATCACCATTGGTGCCGGTCTTGGCCTCCTCGGCATGCAGCGACTGGTGAATCAGCGAATGGCACGGGGAGGAGACAAGCTCCTCCAGAAAAACGGGCGGGCCGGCATAGGCGAGAAAGCGGCACATGGGCAGCAGCAGCCTCTGGCGTTACAACAGAGACATCAGCATAGTCGGCGTTGCTGAACGAGGCCATAATGAATGCGGCCTCGCCCGTGCTTGCTATATTGCGCCTCATTCACCGCATTTGAAATCGACCTTGGCCGTCTTGCGGGAGCGCCCAAGCTTCACATCGACCTCGAGCGGCGCGCAGGTGGCGTTGTCGAGCATGAAGGCCTTGTGCGCCTTGCCATCCTCGCCGAACAGGAAGCCGCCATAGGCGCGGCGTAGCAGCACCTTCGGGCCTTGCTTGCTTTGTTGCGTCACTGTCACCGATGCCAGATCACGCGCGATCTTGTCGGAGGATTTGGCATTCTTCGGCCCGGTGATCAGCAGTGTGACCAGCACGGACTCAGCCGGCTCTCCGGCATCGCCCTCACCGATCACGGTATTGTGGAAGTTCTTCTTGGCGCCAACGATGTTGTCGGAGAGTTTGCCGGAGCGCTCCAGAAAGAGCTGGATGCGGATGTCCTCAACCGCGACCTGCGCGTTTGCCGGCGTGGCAACGGCAGCAAACGCAAGCAGCGAAAGGGCAGCAACGGACAAGCGTTGAGGCTTGGAGAAGCGTTTAAACATGGGAGAATCCAATCGCACAGGCGTGCGCTCAAGAGTAAATCGGGACCCCGGCAAAGCAGCGCGGATGAGTTGATCCGCTTTTGCCAGCCCAGAATTGGAATTGCTAGGGGGGCACGCCTCGTTTAAGCAGCCAGCTTCACGTTCAAACAGACATGAACAGGGGCGGGGGCTCGCATGGCATTTTCAGGATCGAACACAAGCGTCGGGCGCTGGCTGGCGCTTTCAGCTCTTGCACTGGTCGTGGCGCTTGCGCCTGAGCCTGCCTTTGCTGCAGAAGGTCTGAACGGCAAGGGCATGTCGATCCTCTGGATCCTGCCATTTTGTGCCATCCTCGCCGCCATCGCGACAGGGCCACTGTTCTATCCGCATTTCTGGGAGCATAATCAGGGCAAGATCGCGGCTGTCGCGTCGGCACTGGTGATTATTCCGGCGATTGTCACAGCTGGCTTCATGCCTGCCATTTCGACCGTGCTGCACACGCTGCTGCTCGAATATATGAGCTTCATCATCCTGCTGTTCGCGTTGTTCACCATTGCCGGCGGCATCCTCATCACTGGCAACATCCATGGCGCGCCCACGACCAATGCAGCCATCCTGGCCATTGGTGCGTTCCTCGCAAGCTTTGTCGGCACGACAGGTGCCTCGATGATGCTGATCCGCCCGATCATCCGCGCCAATGATGACCGCAAACACAATGTGCATGTGGTGGTGTTCTTCATCTTCCTTGTCTCGAACATTGGCGGCGCGCTGACCCCGCTGGGTGATCCGCCGCTGTTTGTCGGCTTCCTCAAGGGCGTGGATTTCTTCTGGACCACGAAGCACCTTCTGGCCGAGACGCTGTTTGTCGGCGGCATCGTGCTTGCGGCCTTCTTCGTGCTCGACAGCTATCTCTACAAGAAAGAGGGTCGCATTCGCCCCGATCCGACACCGGATTCGAAGATCGGCATCAAGGGCACCATCAACTTCGTGCTGCTCGGCGGTGTGATCGCCGCCATTCTGATGAGCGCGACCTGGAAGCCGGGCATCGGCATCCCCTTCCCGGGCGGTGTCATTGAAATCCAGAACCTGCTGCGCGACGTGATCCTCGTCATCCTCGCACTGGTTTCGCTGAAGGTGACACGCACGGAATACCGCGAGGCCAATGGTTTCAACTGGGGGCCGATCCTTGAGGTGGCCAAGCTCTTCGCGGGTATTTTCATCTGCATCATTCCGGTGATCGCGATCCTGAAGGCCGGTAAGGATGGCTCACTTGCGCCGCTGGTGGCGCTCGTCACCAACCCGGATGGCAGCCCCAACAATGCCATGTATTTCTGGCTGGCAGGCGGCTTGTCGTCCGTGCTCGATAATGCGCCGACCTATCTGGTGTTCTTCGAGTTGGCTGGCGGCGACCCCAAGACACTGATGGGCCCGCTGGCATTGACACTTGCCGCCATCTCATCCGGCGCGGTCTATATGGGTGCCAATACCTATATCGGGAATGCGCCGAACTTCATGGTCTATGCCATCGCCAAGGACATGAAGGTCGATATGCCGAGCTTCTTCGGCTACATGCTCTGGTCATTCGCGGTACTGATCCCGACCTTCATCCTGGCGACCTTCGTGTTCTTCAGGGTGTGAGGCTCTTCATCCCGCCCCTTGACGGGGCGGGCGGATGCGGGGCGAAAGCCGAGCGGCCGGGTGGGGTGATGATTCCATCCTCCTCCCCGGGTTGCCGCGCAATCCGGCCTTCCTCGCAAGGGGCAGGGATGAAACCTGAGAGGTTCCGACACCCATGAAGCTGCGCCCCGACACCCTCGCCATGACGGCGGCGCTGGCGATGCTCACGGCTCTGGGGCCGCTCTCGACCGATTTCTATCTGCCCTCGCTGCCTGAGATCGCGCGCGCGCTCCAGACGGATACGGCGGGCGCGCAAGCAACGCTTTCCAGCTTCCTGTTCGGCTTTGCCGCCGGGCAGATTGTCTGGGGGCCACTCTCGGACAGGCTGGGCAGGCGCCCTGTGCTGATGATTGGCCTCGCGCTGTTTCTGCTCGCCACGGTTGCCTGCGCATTCTCCACCTCGATCGAGACGCTGATCAGCGCGCGCTTCGTGCAGGCGCTGGGCGCATCTGGCCCCATCGTGCTTGGCCGGGCCATGGCGCGTGATCTTTATGAGGGGCCGCGCGCCGGCAAGGAACTCGCCCGCATGGGCATGATCATGGGTTTGGTGCCCGCCATCGCGCCGGTGCTTGGCGGCGTGTTGCAGAACGGGTTTGGCTGGCGCTCGACATTTCTGGCCACGCTGGTGTTCGGCCTGGCGATCATGGCGATGGTGGCGTTTATCCTGCCTGAAACCCTGCGCGAGCGCCTTAAGGAGCCTTTCTCGCTGAAGGCGATTCTGAGCGGTTACCGGCTGCTGATCGGCAACGACCGTTTTCGCGTGTATACCGGGCTGACATCGCTTGCCTATGCCGGGTTGTTTGCCTTCATTTCCGGCTCGTCCTTCGTGCTGATCGGGGTCTATGGCCTCTCTCCCATTGCCTATGGGTTCTCCTTCAGCTTTGGCGTGATGGGCTTCATCACGGGCACCATCATTGCGCAGAAGCTGGTCAGCAAACGCGGGATGGACGGCGTGATGTCGCTTGGCGTGATGTGTCTTGCCGGCGGCGGGCTGGCGATGCTTCTCGCCATGCTGATCATCGGCCAGCGCCCCGGCCTCATTCCATCACTTGCCGTGACATTGCCGATGGCGCTCTACGCGATGGGTGTCGGCCTCACCATGCCGCAGGCGCAGGCCAGCGCGATGATGCCCTTCCCCGAGCGGGCAGGCGCGGCCTCCTCGCTGGTCGGCATTTGCCAGATGACGCTCTCGGCGCTGGTGGGGCTGGGCGTCGGCCAGCTTCTTGGCGGCTCGGCCCAGAACCTCTCTGCGCTGGCGCTACCACTCGTGATCCTGTGCATGGGGGCGCTTGCCTTCGCGCTGTTCCGGTTCAGCGCCGGCATGCGCGCTGCCAAGGCATAAGACTGCTTCCCCAGAACTAGCCGCCGAACTAGCCCCCGAACAGCCTCTCGAAGATACTTTTCTCGCCTGGGTTCTGCGCGGGCGGGGCCCATGGCCGGTCGGCATCTTGCGAGATGGGCGCGGGCGGAACGGGGCGCTGGGCCGTGTTCCTCACGGGTTGCCCGCCAGATTGCGCAATGGCTGGCGGTGGCGCTGCAAACGGGTTGGGCAATCCAGGCTGATCGCGCCACAGCCCGCCCGGCAGGCCGGCAGGTTGTGAGCCTTGATGGGCTGCCTTCATGAACCGGCCCCAGATCTCCGATGGCAGCCCGCCGCCTGAGACCTTTTTCATCGGCTCATTGTCATCATTGCCAAGCCACACGCTCGCCACGAGGCGGCTGGTGTAGCCAACAAACCAGGCATCGCGGAATTCCGGTGTGGTCCCGGTTTTGCCTGCTGCTTCCCAGCCCGGAATTTCAGCCTTGCGGCCTGTGCCAGTCAGCAATGTCTCGCGCATCATGCCATTCATCATCGCGAGAGGCTGAGCAGAAATCACCGGACCAAGCCCTCCGCCTTCGCGCTTGAACAGCAGCTTGCCATCGGTGGTCTTGACCTCGCGGATAACAAAGGGTGTCACCCCCGTGCCGCCATTAGAGAAGGCGGCAAAAGCGGCGGTCAGCTCCAGCGGCGAAACCTCGCCGGTGCCCAGCGCCAGCGAGGCATTGGGCTGGAGCGACGAGTTGATGCCAAGGCGCTGCGCCACCTTGATGACATTCCTGACGCCGACCTCCTGGCCGAGCTTCACCGCGATGGTGTTGAGCGAAAGCGACAGCGCGGTTTGCAGCGTCACAGGCCCGCGATAGTCACGCGAATAGTTCTCCGGTGCCCAGCCCTTGATGCGCACGGGGCTGTCATCGCGGATCGTGTCAGGCGTCAGTCCGGCCTCCACAGCGGCCAGATAGACGAAGGGCTTGAAGGCCGAGCCCGGCTGACGGCGCGCAGCGGTGGCGCGGTTGAACTGGCTCTTGTTGTAATTGCGCCCGCCGATCAGCGCACGGATCGCGCCATCCGGGGCCATCGCCACCATCGCGCCTTGCGTGACGCCGAGCTTGGTGCCCTGCGCGTTCAGTGCTTCGCTCAGCGCGGTTTCTGCCTGGGCCTGCGTTTTCGGGTCGATGGTGGTCAGCACTGTGACATCGCTCTCGACGCCGCCGACATAATCATCAAGCAGGTCCATGACGTGATCAGCGGCATAAT
>JBOFIL010000023.1:0-8954 GCA_051650165.1 Allobosea sp. | reverse complement strand
CGAAATGCCACCAGCTGTGCTGCTGGCGGGCGTTGAGGCCGAAGGGCACGCCTGTGCCGAAGCCCAGTGTCGCGTCTTTGCCGACGTAGAAGTAAGTCGGTGTATGTGCACATTCTACTGTGCCAGAGGTGACGGCATCGAGCGCCTGCAAGCCGGGCACAAGCTCGCCGGCAGCGAAGGTCTGCACCTGGAATTTGCCGTCGGTCGCGTCCGCCATGTACTTCGAAAAGGTTTGCGCCGTGCCGAAAATCGTGTCGAGCTGCTTGGGAAAGCTCGATGTCAGCCGCCATTTTACCTCCGGCATCGATTGGGCGATCGCGGGCATCGCGATTGCGGCAGATGCGCCAAGGGTCGATGCAGTGAGGAACTGACGGCGTTTCATGGGGCAGGCTCCCGTTTCGTTTGGTCGCTGATAAGAAGGCAATGACACAAATCAGATTGTGCTTTGCGCCGTGGCAGGCTTGATTGTTACATCTACAAGAGCACAGGCAGGGCGGTTCCGCCAAGCCGGCAATGTCAGGCAGTCAGGCTTGGCCAACAGAACAACAAGGAAGGATGCTCCCACATGAAGCTCGCCTCGCTCAAGCATGGCCGTGATGGCCGCCTGGTGGTGGTCTCGCGTGATCTGACAAGGGCGAGTGACGCCTTCTTCATCGCGCCCACGCTTCAGGCCGCGCTCGATGATTGGGAGCGGGCTGGCCCGCGCCTCGCGGACCTCGCCGAGTCGCTGGAGCATGGCTCTGTGCCATCCTTCCGCTTCCATGAGCATGATTGCGCCTCGCCCCTGCCGCGCGCCTATCAATGGGTTGATGGCTCGGCCTATGTGAACCATGTCGAGCTGGTGCGGAAAGCGCGCGGCGCGGAAATGCCGGAGAGCTTCTGGACTGACCCATTGATGTATCAGGGCGGCTCGGATGTGTTCCTTGGGCCGCGCGATCCGATCCTGATGGCAAGCGAAGATTATGGCATCGATTTCGAGGCAGAGATCGCTGTCATCACCGGCGATGTGCCGATGGCGGCAAGCGCAAGCGAAGGGCTGGCGGCGGTGCGGCTCGTGATGCTGGTCAATGATGTGAGCTTGCGCAATCTCATTCCAGGGGAGCTCGCCAAGGGCTTCGGTTTCTTCCAGTCCAAGCCGTCATCGGCCTTTTCGCCAGTGGCCGTGACGCCGGATGAACTGGGCGAGGCATGGAGCGGCGGCAAGCTGAAGCGGCCCATCATCAGCACGCTCAACGGCAAACTCTTCGGCAAGCCGGATGCCGGCACTGACATGACCTTCAGCTTTGGCGAGCTGATCGCCCATGCAGCCAGAACGCGTGCGCTTGGCGCTGGCGCGGTCATCGGCTCCGGCACGGTTTCGAACAAGGGCGCGGATGGTGGGCCGGGCAAGCCTGTCAGCGATGGCGGGGCGGGCTATGCCTGCATCGCCGAGCAGCGCACCGTAGAGACGCTGTTGGGGGGCAAACCGGCGACGCCGTTCATGCGCTTCGGTGACCGCATCCGCATCGAGATGAAGGATGGGGCTGGCCATTCGCTCTTCGGCGCCATCGAGCAGGAGGTGCAGCCCTATGGCGGGTGAGAAAGCCTCCTTCGCCTCCACCACCGATCTTGCTGACAAGGCCGTTACCTTCTCGTCCATCGGCGAGGGGTTGTATGCCTACACGGCAGAAGGAGACCCCAACACCGGCATCATCATCGGTGATGACAGCTGCATGGTGATCGATGCGCAGGCGACGCCGCTGATGGCGCGTGATGTCATCGCAAGGGTGCGCCAAGTCACTGACAAGCCGATCAAATATGTGCTGCTCAGCCATTATCACGCCGTGCGCGTGCTGGGGGCATCAGCCTATGGCGCGTCGGAGATTGTGGCCTCACAGGCGACGCGGGACATGATCACCGAGCGGGGTGTCGAGGACATGGCCAGCGAGATCGGCCGGTTTCCGCGTCTGTTTCGCGGGCAAGAGAGCATCCCCGGCCTGACATGGCCGACGCTGACCTTCACCGGCCAGCTCACACTCTGGCTCGGCAAGCGGCGCGTCGACATTTTCCAGCCGGGGCGCGGGCACACGGCAGGCGATACGGTGGCCTGGGTGCCGGATGCCGGCGTGATGTTTACCGGCGATCTCGTGGAGTATCGCTCCGCCTGCTATTGTGGTGATGCACATTTGGCGGAGTGGCCGAAGACGCTCGATGTGATCGCGGGATTCGATCCTGCCGCCATCATGCCGGGCAGGGGCGATGCATTGGTTGGCCGCGAGATGGTGGGCAGGGCCATTGCCGGCACGCGTGGCTTCCTCACGGCACTCTATGAAACGGCTCAGACAAGCGTCGCCAAGGGTCGCAGCCTGAAGGAGACTGCCGCCGCTGTGCGCGCCGCCATGGATGGCCCTTATGGCGATTATGCCATTTATGAGCACTGCCTCCCCTTCAATGTCTCCCGCGCCTATGATGAGGCGCGTGGCATAGCTCATCCGCGCATCTGGACCGCCGAGCGCGATGTGCATATGTGGCGCGATTTGCAGGGCTGACAATCATGGGTGCGGCGCAGTTTTCCTATCGCCGCGCGCCCGATCAGGACCGGGCCAAGGCGCGGCATCACAAGGTGATTTTGGTGGGGGCCGGGCCAGTGGGGCTGGCGCTTGCGCTTGATCTGGCGCGGAGGGGCCAGCACGTATTGCTGATCGATGATGCGGACAGGATTGGCGAAGGCTCGCGCGCCATCTGCTTCGCCAAGCGCACGCTGGAGATTTTCGACAAGCTGGGGCGAGAAGGGGCCCGCCTTGGCAGCCGCATGCTTGAAAAGGGCGTCACCTGGTCCAAAGGCAAGGTGTTTCGCGGCGAAGGCCTGCTTTACGAGTTCGATCTGCTGCCAGAAGGCGGCCACAAGATGCCGGCCTTCATCAACCTCCAGCAATATTATGTCGAGCGGTACATGGTGGAGGCGCTGGCGGACGAGCCGCTGATTGATCTGCGCTGGGCCAACAAGCTGGCGGCACTGGCGCAGTTTTCAGACCATGTGCGCCTCACCATCGAGACGCCGGACGGGCCCTATAATGCCACGGCGGATTATGTGGTGGCTTGCGATGGCGCGCGCTCTCCCACGCGCAGTATGATGGGCCTCGATTTCGCTGGCGAGGTGTTCGATGATCAGTTCCTGATCGCCGATGTGAAATTCACCGATGCCAAGCGGCAGGCGGCCTTTCCCACCGAGCGCTGGTTCTGGTTCGCGCCGCCATTTCATGCGGGCCAATCGGCGCTGCTGCACCGCCAGCCTGATGATGTCTGGCGCATTGATTTGCAATTGTCGCCGGAGGCCGATGCCGCGCATGAAAAGTGCCCGGAGGTGGTGCGCCCGCGCATTGCGCAAATGCTTGGCCACGAGGATTTCAGCCTGGAGTGGGTCTCGGTCTATCGCTTCCAGTGCCGGCGGCTGGAGCGCTTCCGTGAGGGCCGCGTGATCTTCGCTGGCGACAGCGCGCATCAGGTCTCGCCCTTCGGCGCGCGTGGGGCCAATTCCGGCATTCAGGATGCGGATAATCTGGGCTGGAAGCTGGCGGGCGTGGTGGCGGGGTATGCACCTGCTGGCTTGCTCGGCACCTATGACAGCGAGCGCGTGGAAGCGGCGGACGAGAACATCCTCAATTCCACCCGCGCGACAGATTTCATCGCGCCGCGTTCGTCCGGCGAGCGCGTGCTGCGCGATGCAGCGCTTTCGCTGGCCAGGCACACGGGCTTCGGCAAGCGCTTCGTAAATTCCGGGCGGCTTTCACTGCCAACGAGCTATGAAGCCTCGCCGCTGTCGACGCCGGATGCCGACGCATGGCAAGGAGGCGTGTCCCCCGGTGCGCCGCTTGTTGATGCTCCGTTGATGCAAGATGGCAAACCAATCTGGCTGAGTGAATTGGCGCAGGGCTTGCGCCCGATGCTGCTGCGCTATGGCGGCCCGGAGCTGCCCCTCGCGCCGGAGGGCGTTGACGAGATCATTATCATGACGCGAGGTGGGCAGGGCGCATGCATTGATGCTGAAGGCCTGCTGGCCGGCCGCTATGCGCTTGAAGCTGGCAGCGCCGTGCTGTTCCGGCCTGATGGCCATGTCGCGGCGCGGTGGCAGAAACCGCAGCAAGCAGGCGTTGCGGCGGCAGTCGAGCGGCTATGGGGCAAGCGCAGATGAGCGAGAAGCTGGACTTGAATGCGCGCTTCGCCGACCCTGATGCTGCCTATCGCCTGATCGCGGAAGCGCATCGGGGGCTGACTGCCGAAGAGAGCGCGGCACTGAATGCGCGGCTTGTGCTCATCCTCGCCAATCAGTTAGGCGAGATGAAGCTGTTGCGCGAAGCGCTCATTTTGGCGAAACAGGCGGGGCAGGATGAATTGGCAGGATCAAGTGGCGGCTTGGGCCGGGCAGGCCTGCCGGGGGATGGCACGACATGACGGGGCATATTCCGTTCTTTTTCTTTTTCTGGGGGCCGGCGCTGGCGGTGCTGATCGGCTTTTGGCTGTGGCGGCGCACGCGCGCACTCGGCGTCAAGCCGGGCCTGGGAACCGACATTGACGGTTATTCCGTCAAGGATGTTGGCGAAATCCTCGCCCATTATGGCCCGGAGGGGCGCGGCAATTGGCGCAGCAAAGTGCTGCCGGCAGATACGGCTTTTGCGGCTTTTTATGGCCTTGTGGGCTTTGGCATTGCGCTCGGGCTGGTCGAGCGCGGCCAGGGTTGGCTGATCGCGCTGGCCTGCGGCGGCGGCTGGATGGCGGCGGCGGTTGCCGACATCATCGAGAATCTGAGCTTTGCCCGTATGGCGGACAGCTATCCGAGCCTCGATGCATCGAATGTGGCGCGTGCATCAGCCTGCACCACAATCAAATACTGGGCGTTCATCGCGGGCATCATTGGCATTCTCGCAGCGTTTTATCTGGCGCGGCCAACTGCCGAACCATTGCTGAACGCGTTGTTTTCGTTGCAGTGATGCATAACTGACGAAGGGCAGGGCAGCCATCTGGCTGCCTGATCGCGTATCTGGCTGAAGGAGCCTGATCCCATGTCGATGTTGCAAACCCTTTCGATGTTGCGATCCCGGACATTTCGGTGCGCCGCACTGGCGATAACGCTTGTCTTCGTTGGCGCGATGCAGCCGGCTCTCGCGCAGGAACCGGATGTCATTTTCAAGAAATCCACCGTGTGGAAAATGCTGACCCCGGATGACAAGCTGGTGGTTTATGGCATCGATGACCCTGCTGTGGAGGGCGTGGCCTGCCACTACACATTGCCCGAGCGCGGCGGCGTGGCCGGCATGTTCGGCGTGGCCGAGGAGGTCTCGGATGTCTCGCTGGCCTGCCGGCAGGTGGGGCCGGTTCGCTTCAAGGAGAAGTTCGAGCAGGGCGATGTGGTGTTCCGCGAACGCCGCTCGCTCATCTGGAAGCGCACGCAGATCACGCGCGGCTGCGATGTGAAGCGCAATGTGCTGGTCTATATGGCGTATTCCGACAGGCTGATTGATGGCTCGCCCAAGAATTCGACCTCGACCGTGCCGATCATGCCCTGGGGCAGTGGCGAGCCGGCCAAATGCGCCGAGTGGGTGAAGCGGTGAGATCAAGGGCTGGCCTGATAGCGGCATGCGTGCTGGCGGCTGCGCTCGCATTTTTCAGCCTTGTTCCATTGGCCATGGCGACCGAGCCACCGCTCAATGTCGTGATCACTGGCGATGAAAAGCCGGAAACAATCGAGAAGCTGGTCAAATCGCTGGGCACTGCGGGCAGGCCGCTTACCGTTCGCGTTGAGGCCAAAGCCGAGCCAAAATCTGATGCAGCACCTCTCGCCGCCGAAGAGGAGTCTTACGGCCTCGTAGAGGCATTCATTGCCGGTCTGCGCTATGAGTGGGGCGGCATGCCGAATATTCCGCCCATGTTGTCGGATGTTCTGGCCTCGTGGAACAAGCTGAGCAATGCCAGTACGCCTTTGGAGGGCGTGCTGCTGACATTGCTCGTTGTTGGCCTCTCCATGGTGCTCGTCTGGCTTGCCGCGCGCGCCACCAATGGTTTTTTCAACCGCAACATCCGCGATATTGATGGTGATCAGGCCAATGAGGGCTTCCTGTGGCGCCTGCGCGAATCCGCGTTGCGCTTGCTGTGTGACCTCGCGGCGCTCGCCGTGCTGTTCATCGTGCCACCCTTACTGATGAAGCTGTTGCTGCCAGACATGGATATGGCGCGTCGCACAGCTCAGGTGCTGATAAGCGTCCTCAAGGCCGTCGGTCTCTATATGGCCTTTGCGCGGTTCATGTTGTCGCCTGACAGGCCTGAAACGCGGCTCGTGCCGCTGCGCCGCGCGGGGTGGCATTACCGCGCGCTGATTGGGTACAGCATCTTCGGGCAGTCGATTTCAGCCACGCTGGCGCTGTTTGGCAGCATTGCCACAGACAAGGCGGCGCTGGGTGCCTGGTTCCTAACTCTTGCCGTACTCATCACGCTCTACAAGCTCGTCTGGTTCTGGAACGGCCGGCATGATTTTGCGCAACTGGTGAGGCAGGGCGCGACCGATCCTGATAAGCCCAGCGCCATGCGCGGCTTCCTGGCCTGGGCGGCCGGGCCGCTGCTGGTGCTCTCATCGATCGTGATCTGGGTGGGGGGGCGCATCGCGGCCGCTTCACCCACCGGGCTGGATTGGGGCTCCGCCGCCGGCACAACGCAAAACCTGCTGGTGATCGTGCCTGCGCTTGCCGCGGGTGTCTCAACCCTGCTGGCGGCGCTGAGGGCGCGCAGGGAAGAAAAGCATGGCCTCTCGCCCTTGCTAAGGGCGATCTCTGTGGTGATGCAGCAATTGCTGGCGGCAGTCATCTGGCTTGTGGCGCTGGCTGTATGTGCACGCCTGTGGGGCCGTTTCCTGCTAGGTTCTGGCGTTGAGGATGCAACTCTGGTGTTGCGCAGCACGGTGTCGGTCGCGGTCATCGCCATGGCTGGCTGGGCGCTGTGGCTGTTTCTGCGCACACTGTTTGATGCCTACAGGCCTGAGCCCAGCTCCGCCGCTGCGGGCGATATGGATGATCAGGGCCAGCCTGTGCAATCACGCCTCGCCACAGTGCTGCCTGTTTTGCGCGGCTTTGTGCTGGGGGCAGTTATCGGCCTGACCCTGCTGCTGTGCCTGGCGCGGATGGGCGTCGATATTGGCCCGCTGCTCGCCGGCTTCGGCATATTGGGCCTGGCGGTCTCGTTTGGCTCGCAGCAGCTGGTGCGCGATATTGTATCTGGCATCTTCTTCATGGCCGAGGATGCCTTCCGTGTCGGCGAATACATCGACACAGGCAGGCTGAAGGGCACTGTCGAGAAAATTTCGGTGCGTTCGGTGCAATTGCGCCACCAGAGCGGCCAGGTGCATATCGTGCCTTATGGCCAGCTCTCATCGGTGACCAATTCTAGCCGCGACTGGGCAACGGTGAAGTTCAACATCCGGTTGGACCGCAGCGCCGACATCGAGCAGGCGCGGAAAGTCATCAAGAAGGTTGGCCTCGCCTATCTGGAGGATGAGGAGCATGGCAAGGATTTCCTCCAGCCCCTCAAGATGCAGGGGGTGGCCGAGATCGCCGATTCGGCCATCGTGGTGCGGCTGAAATTCACGTGCATGCCAGCGCATACCAGCCTACTCCAGCGCGAATCTCTCAAGCGCGTTTACAAGGCGCTGACCGAGGCGGGGGTGCCCTTTGCCTCGAACTCCGTGATGGTGACAGGCACGCCAGCGCGCCGAAGCAAAGCAGCCGCCGCCAGCAAGTCGCTGGAGGCCGCGCTCCTGCCCGATGCGGCCAAGGCTGGCGCCTGAGATGGGCGGCAAGGTTCTCGTCACCGGCGCTGCGGGCTTCATTGGCATGCATGTGGCGAAGGCGCTGGCCATGCGTGGCGATGAGGTCTGTGCGCTTGATAGCTTCAATGCTTATTACGACGTGTCCCTCAAACACGCCCGCGCTGCCGAGCTGAAGCGGATAAGGGGTATTGAGGTGTCAGCGCTCGATATTGCCGACAAGGCTGCGCTCGATGCCTTTTTCGCGCGCGAAAAACCGGATCGCGTGGTGCATCTGGCGGCGCAGCCGGGCGTGCGCCATGGGCTGAAGCACCCGGAGGATTACATCGCCTCGAACCTTGTGGGTTTCGGCAATATGCTGGAGGCCTGCCGGCATGGCGGCGTCAAACATCTCACCTATGCCTCGTCGAGCTCGGTCTATGGCCAGAATGGCAAGATGCCGTTCTCCGAAGAAGATGCGGTTGATCATCCGCTCTCGCTCTATGCCGCGACCAAGAAATCCAACGAGCTGATGGCGCATTCCTATGCGCATCTGTTCGGACTGCCCTGCACGGGCCTGCGGTTTTTCACGGTCTATGGCCCGTGGGGCCGGCCCGATATGGCGGTCTATCTCTTCACCAGGGCCATTCTGGAAGGGCGGCCCATCCAGCTGTTCAACCACGGGCGGATGCGGCGCGATTTCACCTATATCGACGATATCGTCGCCGGGGTGATCGGCGCGCTCGATCATCCGGCAGCGGCGGACCCTGCTTGGACAGCGGAGGCGCCATCCCCCGCCACATCGCATGCCCCATGGCGCGTCTTCAACATCGGCAACAACCGCGCTGAGGAGCTATCCCGCTTTGTCGCCGTGCTGGAAGCCGCCTGCGCGCGTGAGGCTATCAAGGAATATCTGCCGATGCAGCCCGGCGATGTCCCCGCGACCTATGCCGATGTTTCGGCGCTAGGGGCGCTCACGGGCTATGCGCCAACCACACCGATTGATGTCGGCTTGCCGCGCTTTGTGGAATGGTTCAGGGCTTATCATAGGGTGTAGCTTTTTATATTTTCGTTATTATTTTCCAAATTGACGGTAACCTTTGACGGCAAAAAGACATTCTGCATAAGTGTCCAAGAGCCACTTACGGTCTGCTCTGGCATCGTTGTTTGTTGTATTTCTGTACAG
>JBOFIL010000022.1:0-6721 GCA_051650165.1 Allobosea sp. | reverse complement strand
CTCTACATCTGCCGGCGCTGGGAGGGGCAGCCGATGGCGCGGGAAGGGCAGGGCATGAAATGGGTCCGCCCCGGCAAACTGCGCACGCTCGCCATGCCGCCCGCAGACGAACCGCTCATCCCGCATCTGATCGATCTGCTTGGGGTGTGAACCTCAAACCGGCGTGTAAGCCCTGCGCTTGGTCGAGAGCGCATCGTCGAGCAATTCCAGCCGGTCCTGCCCCCAGAACACCTCGCCATCGAGCACATAGCCTGGCGCGCCGAACACATCAGCGGCCACGGCGTCGTCGCCATTCTGCGCATAGGCGGCTTTCACGGCTTCGCTTGTCGCGGCGGCAAGGGTGCTATCGGCATCATGGCCAGCCTGTGTGAGTAATTCCGCGATCACGGCAGCGTCCCCAAGATTGCGCTCCTCAGCAAACACGCCGGCGAAGGCGAGGCCGGCGAAATGGTGCGGATCATGCCCTTTGAGCGCCAGCACGAGGGCCGCACAGTTCGCCAGATTGGCATCGAAGGGCACATGGGCGGGCCTCAGGTGAAGCGACAGTCCGCGCTTCTCACGCCAGCGCTGCAACTCCACCAGGCGATAGCGTTGGCGCGCCGGCGGGCGCTGCGGCAAGGGCAATGAGCCGGTGCGGTCAAAGACATCGCGGATCGGCATCGGGCGATAGTTGATCCTCACGCCATGCTTGTCAGTGATGGCGCGCATCAGCTCATGGCCAAGATAGGCCCATGGCGAGGCGATGGTGAAGAAATAGTCGAGGCTGCGAGGCATCACCTCTCACTCCGCCGCCAGTTTCATCACGGGTTTGGGCGAGCGGAAGCTGGCCAACAGCGCGGCCTCCTCGCCCTTGGCAGCGTGAAGGTGACGCTCTTTCACATGGCCATAGCCGCGGATTTTCTCCGGGATCTGCGCCAGCGCCACGGCGGTCGCGTGGTTGTCGATCGTCAGCTTCGCAATGATCTCTTCGAGCATCGCCTCATAATCGGTGATGAGCTGGCGCTCCATTTTGCGCTCGGCCGTATAGCCGAAGACATCGAGCGCTGTGCCGCGCAGGCCCTTGAGCCTGGCGAGGAGGCCGAATGCACCCATCATCCATGGGCCGAAGCTGGTCTTCTTCGGTGTGCCATCCGGGTTCTTGCGCCCGAAAATCGGTGGGGCAAGATGGAATTCGTAGCGCAGCTTTTCGCCCTCAAAAGTGGCTGCCACCTGCTTGGCGAAATCGCCCGATGAATAGAGCCGGCCCACCTCATACTCATCCTTGGTGGCCATCAGCTTGAACAGGTAGCGAGCAGCCGCGTCAGTCAAAGCACTTGCGCCGGGCAGGGCGGCAGCTTCCGCCTTTTGCACGCGCTCAATCAGCGAGCGGTAGCGCGCAGCGTAGGCGGCATTCTGGTAATCGGTGAGGAAGCTCACGCGCCGCGTAATCATTTCATCAAGCGATTGCGAGATATGGCGCGCCTGCGTCGGTGCCTTGGCTTGCGCCAAAACAGCATCCAGCGCGGCAGGATCATGTGCCGCGCGGCGGCCGAGCGCGAAAGCCTGAAGGTTCATAGGAACAGCCTCGCCATTCAGCTCGATGGCGCGGGTGAGCGACGCTTCGCTCAAGGGCACGCGCCCGCGCTGCCAGGCAAAGCCCAGCATGAACATGTTGGCTGCGATGGCATTGCCGAGGAACAGCGTGGCGGCAGCAGTGGCATCGACAAAGCTCACCGCCTCGCGCCCAGCCGCAGAGGTGATCGAGCGCTTCAGCCGCTCGGTGGGAAGCGAGAAATCCGCGTTGCGTGTGAAGTCGCCGGGCAGGCTCTCGGCGGTGTTCACAAAGAGTGCGCTGCGGCCCTGTTTCACCGAGCCCAGCACCTTCTTCGAGCCCGTCACGATCAGATCGCAGCCCAGAACCAAGTCGGCCTGTCCCGCCGAGACGCGGATGGCGTGGATTTCTTCCGGCGTCGGTGCGAGGCGCACATGGCTGAACACCGCGCCGCCCTTTTGCGCCAGGCCCGCCATGTCGATCATGCCGCAACCCTTGCCCTCCAGATGCGCCGCCATGCCAAGGATCGCGCCAATGGTGACGACGCCCGTGCCGCCCACGCCTGTGACGATGATCGCGAAATTGCGGTCCAGCGCCGGCACAGCGGGATTGGGGAGTGCGCCACCCAAAGCTGCCGGATCAAGCTGCTTGGGCTTGGCCTTCTTCGGCTTCGCGCCATGCACGGTGACGAAGGAGGGGCAGAAGCCGTTGACGCAGGAGAAATCCTTGTTGCAGTTCGATTGATCGATCTGGCGCTTGCGGCCAAACTCGGTCTCCAGCGGCTGCACGGACACACAATTGGATTTGACGCCGCAATCGCCGCAGCCTTCACAGACCAGCTCGTTGATGATGATGCGCTTATCCGGATCGGCGAATTGCCCGCGCTTACGGCGGCGGCGTTTTTCGGTGGCGCAGGTCTGGTCATAGATCAGCACCGAGACGCCGGGCTCCTTGGTCAGTTCCTTCTGCACTGCCTCAAGCTCGTCGCGGTCATGCGTGGTCATGCCGGCGGGCCAGGCCTCGCTGCCATCATATTTTTCGGGCTCATTGGTCACGAACGCGATGCGCTTAACGCCTTCGGCCGCCACCTGCCGCGCGATCATTGGCGCGGTGAGCTGGCCCTCATGCGGCTGGCCGCCGGTCATGGCCACCGCGTCATTGTAGAGGATCTTGTAGGTGACGTTGACGCCGGCCCCGATGGCCCAGCGGATGGCGAGCGAACCGGAATGGTTGTAGGTGCCATCGCCCAGATTCTGGAAGACATGGCCGCGCGTGGAGAAGGGCGCTTCGCCCACCCAGTTCGCGCCTTCGCCCCCCATCTGTGTGAAGCCTTCGGTCGAGCGATCCATCCACTGCACCATGTAATGGCAGCCAATGCCGGCATAGGCGCGCGAGCCTTCGGGCACTTTGGTCGATGAGTTGTGCGGGCAGCCCGAGCAGAAATAGGGTGTGCGCTTTGCCACTTCCTGCGCCTCGGCCAGCCGCCCTTGCGCCTTGGCGATCTCCTCGACATTGGCCTTCAGGCTCTTGTCGCCGGTGAGGCCCATCAGCCTTGCGCCCAGCGCGATGGCAATGTCGTTGGGGTCGAGCGCGCCATGGACGGGGAACAGCCATTCGCCCTCTTCGTCACGTTTGCCGATGACGATGGGCTGATGCTTCGAGCCATACAGCTCCTCGCGCACCTGCACCTCGATCAGCGAGCGCTTTTCCTCGACCACCATGATCATGTCGAGGCCTTTCGCGAAGTTCACCAGCTCCTCGCGCGAAATCGGCCATGTGCAGCCGATCTTGAAGACGCGCAGGCCCAATGCGTTGGCGCGCACCTCGTCGATGCCCAGGTCATCCATGGCCTGGCGCACATCGAGGTAGCTCTTGCCGACAGTGATGACGCCGATGCGGGGCTTCTTGCCGCCGCTGGTGACAATCTGGTTGAGCTTGTTGGCCTTGATATAGGCCACCATCGCGGCGCGCTTGTGGATGTGCATCCGCTTTTCCTGATCCAGGAAATCGAGCTCCTTGCGGATGTTGAGGCCGCCTTCCGGCATCGGAAAATCGGTCGGGATATTGATCGTCACGCGGTCAATATTGCCATCGACGGAAGCGGTCGATTCAACATTGTCCTTGACGCATTTCAGGCCGACCCAGACACCAGCAAAGCGCGAAAGCGCATAGGCATGCAGGCCATAATCGAGAATTTCCTGCACGCCGGCAGGATTGAGCACCGGCATCATCCGGTCCACGAACACGAACTCGGTCTGGTGCGCGTTGGTGGAGCTTTCAGCGGTGTGGTCATCGCCCATCAGGCAGATAACGCCGCCATGCTTGGAGGTGCCGGCCATGTTGGCATGGCGGAAGACATCGCCTGAGCGGTCGACGCCCGGCCCCTTGCCATACCAGAGGCCGAACACGCCATCGAACTTGCCTTCGCCGCTCAGCTCGGCCTGCTGCGCGCCCCACACGGCGGTCGCGGCCAATTCCTCGTTCAGGCCCGGCTTGAACACGATGTCATACTGGGCCAGCGTCCTGCTGGCCTTGAAGAGGTTGAGGTCCACGCCGCCGAGCGGCGAGCCGCGATAGCCGGAGACAAATCCTGCCGTGTTGAGGCCTGCCTTGGCGTCACGCGCCTTTTGCATTGATAGCAGGCGGATAATGGCCTGTGAGCCATTCAGGAACACGCGCGTCTTGGTGAGATCATATTTATCGGCAAGCGATACGTCGCTTAGGACGGGGCTCAAGCCGGGCAGCGATGTGTCGGCGGCAGGTTTGCGGGATGATCCCTTTGACGAGATATTCGATGATGGGGTTTTCGAACCTTGTGCCATCGCCTGCTCTCCCCTGAATCTCAATGCCATGATGGCATGGGTGAATGCCCCCTGCCATGCACAACATACGTCTTTGTGACGTATTTTATGTCAGTAATGCTGACATAAATAGAGGCATGCGTCAAATGTGGGCTCTGTCTTTTTGTGCTGGCAGCGGCCTTGGGGTTGCCCCATTTTGCCCCCACTGGCCCAAGCTCGACGCGATGCCAGCATTGCCCTTATATTCAAAGCCTCAATTGGAGCGAGATGGCGTGATTCGAGCCATATTTCTTGCGCTTACGGCAGCCGCTGCCACGCTCTTTGCGGCCATGCCAGCCACCGCGCATCCGCATGTCTGGATCACGGCGCGGGCTGAGATCCTGTATGCGCCGGACGGCAGCGTGACAGGCATCCGTCACCAATGGGGCTTTGACGAAGCCTATTCCGCCTTTGCGGTGCAGGGCCTCGACAAGAACAACGATGGCAAGCTCACCCCTGATGAGCTGGAGGAACTTGCCAAGGTCAATGTGGAGTCGCTGCACGAGTTCGGCTTCTTCACCACTGCCAAGGCCAATGGCGCGAAGGTCGCCTTCATCCAGCCGGTTGATTATGGCCTGACCTTCGACAAGGGCGTGCTGACGCTGAAATTTATCCTGCCGCTGAAAAGCCCGATGCAGGCGCGCAAAAGCTTCGGCATTGATGTCTCTGATGATACCTATTTTGTCGCCTTTGAATGGGCGAAGGAAGAAGACGCGGTGAAGACCAGCGCCGCTCCCGCCGGCTGCACCTTGCGAGTCACACGGCCCAAACCGCTGGAGCAACAGGATAGGCAGCGCCTTTCCGAGGATCAGTTCTCGGCCACGGTTGCGCGCACCTTCGGCGACCAATTTGCCAACAAGGCGCTGGTGGCATGTCCCTGACGCTGGAGGGCAGCAACGTTGAACCTGTGCTGGCGCGCCGTGCATCCATGCTCCGGCTGGCGGTGTTCCTTGGCTCCATTGCAATGGTGGCGCTCGCACTCTGGCTGATTGACCGCGCGCTTGCGCCCGCCCTGCCGCCCCCGCCGCAGCGTTCGCCCTTTGGTGTCGGCGTGCGCGAGGCAGCGCCGGCCTATGGCGGCATGTTTGGCCAGCTCATGGTCTGGCAATCGCAGTTCTTCCGTGAGTTGACGCAAGCTGCGAAAACCGCGCTTAGCGATGGCCGTGCGGCATGGGCGCTGATCTCCGGCAGCTTTCTCTATGGCCTGGTCCATGCTGCTGGCCCCGGACATGGCAAGGCCGTGATCTCGGCCTATATCGTTGCGGATAATCATGCGCTGAAGCGCGGCATAGGCTTGAGCATCGCCGCCGCATTGGTGCAGGCTTTCTCAGCCATCATGCTTGTCGGCATTGCGGCGCTGGTGCTGAAAGCGACGGCCCGGCAGGTCGATAGCGCCACGCGGGCAATCGAGATGGCGGCCTTCGGAGCGATTGCGCTGGCCGGCATCGTGGTGCTGTGGCGCAAGGCCGGACAATTGGCGCGATTAGGTCAGGGCGGTCACGCCGAGGTCTGCGCGCCCGATTGCGGCCACACCCATTTGCCCGGCCCTGCGGAGCTTTCCCGCGCACGGTCCTTCTCCGAGATGGCGATGGTGGCGCTGGCTGCCGGCATTCGCCCCTGCACCGGCGCGATCGTGGTGCTAACCTTCTGCGCGGCCCAAGGCCTGTTCATGGTCGGTGTTGCCTCGGTATTTGCCATGGCGGGCGGCGTTGCGCTCGCCACATCGGCGCTCGCTGCGCTCGCCGTGCTGTTCAAGGGCGTGGCGCTCAAGCTTGCCGGGGGGCGAGGGCTTTCCGGTGAGCGGGTGCTGATCGGCCTTGAGTGCCTTGCCGCTGCTTTCGTCGCAGCGCTCGGGCTGATGCTGATGCTGGGCGTGGTCGCAGCACCGACCGGTTAACTCTTGATGCAGCGCAATGCTGCGGCGCAATATTTTTCGAATAGCGGTCTTGCGCTGCGCAAAGCCTTGACGCAAAGCCCTGCGCGTCCGCATTGTGGCACAAACAGTCGTCTGGTGTAGGGCCCGGCGCAAGGGAGAATGCAAGATGACAACAGACATCGTGATTGTGGGCGCAGCCCGCACGGCGGTTGGTGCGTTCAATGGCGCTTTCGCCAACACGCCCGCGCATGAGCTTGGCGCCGCCGCGATCAAGGCCGCGCTGGAGCGCGCCGGCGTCGATGCTGCCGATGTCGATGAGGTCATCATGGGGCAAATCCTGAGTGCAGGTCAGGGCCAGAACCCGGCCCGCCAGGCCGCGATGAAGGCCGGCATTCCGCAAGAGGCCACCGCCTGGGGACTGAACCAGCTTTGCGGCTCGGGGCTCCGCGCCGTCGCCATCGGCATGCAGCAGAT
>JBOFIL010000021.1:0-5962 GCA_051650165.1 Allobosea sp. | reverse complement strand
GGATTGAGGCCAAGATCGCTCTCGCGGATCGCCTTTTCCACCGGAATGGTCATGGCGCGATCCCAGACCTGCACCGATATGAGGCGTGATTCCGGCACGCTGATGGTGGCGACCTGGGCCAGTGGCTGGCGCGCGCCATATGCTTCCACCTGAATGGGATCAAGCAGATTGGCGGATGCGCGCCCAGTGCGCAGCGAGCCAAGATCTTGCTTCAGCGATGTGACTGCGCCCTGCATCCGGCGCTTGATGTCATTGAGGTCGAATGTGGCGGGGGCCATGATGGCATCATTCCTGTTCAATGTGGGGCGTGGATAGTGAAATCAGCGCCAAAATGATCGCAAGACCATGGTGAAAGCGATTGAGCGGGTCAAGTGCGACGATGCTGATCCTGTTTTTCACGGCACGACATAGGTGGCGCGGCCTTCACCGCGCAAAACGCGGGCAAGCTCCCCGGGTTCGGCAATCGAGAACACAGCAATTGAGAGCCTGGCTTCGCGCGCCAGCGCAAAGGCCGCCGTATCCATCACCTTGAGGTCACGCCGGATCGCCTCATCATGCGTCAGCTTGTCAAAGCGTGTGGCAGTAGGGTCTTTCTTCGGGTCGGCGCTGTAGACGCCGTCAACCTGCGTGGCTTTCAGGAGCAGATCGCAATCCAGCTCGGCCGCGCGCAGGGCCGCGCCTGTATCGGTCGTGAAATAAGGATTGCCAGTGCCGCCCCCCAGAATCACCACCTTGCCATGGCTGAGGTGATCAATCGCGCGACGGCGGGCATAGCTCTCGCAAAGCGCGGGCATTGCAATCGCCGACATCGCCCGAGCAGGCGCGCCGGCTGATTCAATGGCGTGTTCCAACGCCAGCGCGTTCATCACAGTGCCGAGAATGCCGATGGAATCAGCACTCGGGCGATCAAGCCCCTTGGAGAGCCCGGACACGCCACGAAAAAAATTGCCGCCGCCAACCACAATCGCGACCTGAAGGCCCTGCGATGCCGCGCTGGCGATCTCGATGCCGAGTTCTGTCAGGGTGGGGCCATCAAGCCCGTTGCCCTTGCCGCCAGCCAATGCCTCGCCAGAGAGTTTTACCAATACGCGCTTCGGTTTCATCTTGCGCCCTCTCCCGAACGATTCGTGCAGCTGGCTTTTCTTACAACAAAGGCGGCGCCATTTGGACGCCGCCCTGGTTGAATCCTCTATGAAATCGCTCAGTTCGGCTTGACGGCCGCGGCGACTTCCGCCGCGAAATCGGTGGTTTCCTTCTCGATGCCTTCGCCCAGCGCATAGCGCACGAAGGCCTTCAGCGCCACCGGCGCGCCAAGGCGGCCTTCGGCTTCCTTCAGCGCCTGCGCGACAGACTTGCCGCTGTCATGGATATAGGCCTGCTCCAGCAGGCAGTTTTCCTTGGCATAGCTTTTCATGCCGCTCTCGATGATCTTTTCGAGCACATGCGGGGGCTTGCCGGCATTCTTCTCGGCCAGGATCGCCTTTTCGCGCTCCAGCACCTCAGCCGGCACGGAGGCCAGATCGAGACCAGCCGGGTTGGTGGCAGCCACATGCATGGCCAGCTGGCGGGCCATCAGGCCAAGCTCATCAGCCTTGCCGGTTGATTCCAGCGCCACAAGCACACCGATCTTGCCGAGGCCATCGCTGATCTGGTTATGGATATATGACCCCACCACGCCAGCATTGACCGACAGCGCCGCCGCGCGTCGCAGGCTCATGTTCTCGCCAATGGTGGCGATGGCAGAGGTCAGCGCCTCTTCAACAGTGCTGCCAGTGGTGACCTTGGCGGCTTTCACAGCCTCGACATCACCGTTGTTCTTCAGCGCGACATGGGCAATCATCTTCACGAGGCCCTGGAAATGCTCGTTGCGCGCGACGAAATCGGTCTCGGAATTGACCTCGACAACTGCCGCCTTCGCTCCATCGGTCCACACGCCGACAAGGCCTTCAGCCGCCACACGGCCTGCCTTCTTGGCAGCCTTGGAAAGGCCCTTGGTGCGCAGCCAATCCACGGCGGCATCCATGTCGCCATTGGTTGCGGCAAGCGCAGCCTTGCAATCCATCATGCCGGCGTCGGTCTTGTCGCGCAGCTCTTTCACCATCGCGGCGGAAATCGCGGTCATGGCTTCATCGTCCTTCTTGTCGTGAGCTTCATCTGATGTGGGGTGGCCGGCAACATATGCCGGCTTTTCATGTCGTTTGTTCGAAGGTGACTTGTCTTCAAAGCCTGCCTGAAATGGCAAGGCCGCAGCATCTCGCCGCGGCCCAGCGCTTAACCAGGCAGCGTTTCAGCCTCAGGCGTCAACCAGGGCCTTGGCCTGCGCAACCCAGCCATCACGGGCAATGCGGCCAGCAAACTTCAGCTCGGCATCGAGCTTGGCGGCCTCATCGGCTGTGAGGGCGGCAAGCTGCCAATAGTGGAAAATGCCGGCATCATTGAGCGTCTTGACGATCTGGGGACCGGCGCCTTGCAGCTTGAGAAGATCATCCGGCACGCCGCGCGGCGCAACAAGCCGCTCGAACACGGCCTCAGACGGGCCTTCAGTCGCCTCAAGAACCCGCGGAAGCTCTTCAGCAACCGGGCTGGCCATGGCGCCAACATCCACACCTGCGTTGGACGATGAGCGCGAGATGCCTTCAAGCGCTGCACGGGCGATGAGATCGCAATAGAGCGCAATCGCGCGGCCAGCATCATCATTGGCCGGCACCGGGAAGGTGATGCCATCGGGATCGCAATTGGTGTCGACAATTGCCGCCACAGGAATGCCAAGGCGCTGCGCCTCCTTGATGGCAAGCTGTTCCTTGTTGGTGTCGATCACGAAGATCATGTCCGGCGTGCCGCCCATGTCCTTGATGCCGCCGAGGGCGCGCTCAAGCTTCTCGCGCTCGCGCGCCAGCATGAGGCGCTCCTTCTTGGTCAGGCCTTGCGCGCCAACGCCGCTGAGCAGCTCATCAACCTTGCGCAGGCGCTGAATCGAGGCAGAAATCGTCTTCCAGTTGGTCAGCATGCCGCCCAGCCAGCGGCTGTTGACATAATACTGCGCCGAACGCTTGGCGGCATCGGCCACTGCATCCTGCGCCTGGCGCTTGGTGCCAACGAAGAGCACGCGGCCACCGCGTGACACGGTGTCGGTCACGGCCTGAAGCGCGCGGTGAAGCATCGGCACGGTCTGCGCCAGGTCGATGATATGGATGTTATTGCGCGTGCCGAAAATGTAACCCGCCATTTTCGGGTTCCAGCGGTGCGCGTTGTGACCAAAATGCGCGCCGGCCTCAAGGAGCTGACGCATAGAAAAATCGGGCAGTGCCATCTGCGGTATATCTCCGGTTCATGTCCTCTGCGGAGCTGAGTGATCCGGGAAAGCCCGAACACCGGATGGCCCGGATGGGCCGCGCTCCGCATGTGTGATGGCCGGGGCGTTACACCAAAGAACCGCGAAGGGCAACCTTGGCTATGCAGATTGGCGGAGCCTCCTTGAATCTAACTGGCGATGACGCCTTCAACGCCGGGAATTGTCTTCAAAGCGCCGATCAGGGCTGGCGAGACGGCGTAACGCCCCGGCAGCGTCATCACCACATCGATGTCGGAGTCTTCAGGCGAAATGACAAGCCTGACCTGCCCATCTCCAGCCTGGGTCAGACGCTCTGCGATCAAAGGCAAGGGCGCTGCATCACGCAGTGAAATTTCGATGTCGAGCTTCTGGCGCGCGGCCAGCGGCTCCAGCGGTTCGGCATCCTCGATGCGGGCCTTGACCTCCTCGCCATCCAGCGTGGCGCTGAGCCGTAGCCGCAGGGCCTTTCCTGGCTCCAGCAGATCACGCAGCCGTTGCAGCCCTTCAGAGAAGATCACCGCCTCGAAATGGCCGCTCTGATCCGACAGTTGCACGACGCCCATCTTGTTGCCGGTCTTGGTGCGGCGCTCGGTTTTGTCGGTCACGACAGCCGCAACATAGGCAAGCGATGAACCCGCCTGGCGCACGGTGCGATGGAAATCAGCATAACGCTGCACCTTGAGCCGCTGGAGGGCGGCTGCAAAATCATCGAGCGGGTGGCCGGACAGGAAGAAACCAACCGCCTCATGCTCCTTGCGCAGACGGATCGAGGCTGGCCAGCTTTCAGCCCGCGGAGCCATGAATTGCTCCTCAGCGCCACCAAAAAGCTGGCTTTGACCGCCGCTCGCATCGTCGCGTGCGCGCGCAGCTGTGGCCATGATCAGATCAATCGCCACATGTGCACGGGCGCGATCAGGCTCCAGCTCATCGAGCGCCCCGGCGGCGATGAGCGCTTCCAGCGTGCGCTTGTTGACGCTGCGCGGATCAAGCCGTTTTGCAAGATCGCCAAGATCACGGAACGGGCGCTCACGGCGCGCCGCCACCAATGTCTCGACCGCCTGCCGACCCACCCCCTTGATGGCGGCAAGTGCATAGCGGATCGCGCCATCCTCAACATCAAACTGCGTGCCTGAGCGGTTGATGGCCGGTGGCTCAACCGTAATGCCGATGCGCGCGGCGTCGCGGCGAAATTCGGCCAGCTTGTCGGTGTTGTCCATGTCCAGAGACATGGAGGCCGCGATGAACTCGACCGGATAATTCGCCTTCAGATAGGCGGTCTGATAGGAAACGAGCGCATAGGCCGCCGCATGGCTCTTGTTGAAGCCATAATCGGCAAACTTCGCAAGCAGATCAAAAATTTCGGTCGCGACATCACGTGACAAGCCGCGCTCGACAGCGCCTTCTGTGAAGCGACCGCGCTGGGCATCCATCTCCGCCTTGATCTTCTTGCCCATGGCGCGGCGCAGCAGATCGGCCTCGCCTAGCGAATATCCGGACAGCGCCTGCGCCACCTGCATCACCTGCTCCTGATAGACGATGATGCCGTGGGTTTCGGCCAGGATCGGCTCCAGATTCGGGTGCAGATAACTCGGCTTTTCCTGGCCAAGCTTGATGCGGCAATACAGCGGGATGTTTTCCATCGGGCCGGGGCGATACAGCGCGACAAGCGCGATCAGATCCTCGACCCGGTCAGCCTTCATCTCGATGAGGGCCTTGCGCATGCCCGCGCTTTCCACCTGGAACACGCCCACCGTCTCGCCGCGGGCCAGCATGGCATAGGTCGCAGGATCATCCAGCGGAATGCGATCCAGCGCCACCTCGATGCCGCGCTTCTTCAGCAGCGCGAGCGCCGTTGTGAGCACAGTGAGCGTCTTGAGCCCAAGAAAATCGAACTTCACGAGCCCCGCCTGCTCGACCCATTTCATGTTGAACTGGGTGACAAGCATGCCGCTGCGCTGATCGCGCACCAGCGGCACAAGCTCCTCCAGCGGGCGATCCGCGATCACGATGCCGGCGGCATGGGTGGAGGCATGACGATGCAGGCCTTCGAGCTTCTGCGCGATGTCAAGCATGCGCTTGACCACAGGCTCATCCCTCGCTGCATCCTGGAGCTTGGGTTCCCCGCGGATGGCCTCGCCCAGCTTGACCGGATTGGCCGGGTTGACCGGCACAAGTTTGGTCAGCTTGTCGACCTGGCCATAGGGCATTTCGAGCACGCGCCCGACATCGCGCATCACGCCGCGCGCCTGCAATGTACCGAAGGTGATGATCTGCGCCACGCGGTCCTCGCCATAGCGGGTGCGCACGTAATCGATCACTTCCTCGCGGCGGTCCTGGCAGAAATCGATGTCGAAATCCGGCATCGAGACGCGGTCCGGATTGAGAAACCTCTCGAACAACAGGCCAAAGCGCAGCGGATCAACATCCGTGATGGTCAGCGCATAAGCCACGAGCGAGCCGGCGCCAGAGCCGCGCCCTGGGCCAACCGGAATGCCCTTGCGCTTCGCTTCCTTGATGAAATCCGCGACGATCAGGAAATATCCAGGATATTGCATGCGCTCGATGACGCCGAGCTCGAAATCTAGCCGGTCATGATAGCCGCCCTCATCGAAGCCGGGTGCAACCCCTATC
>JBOFIL010000020.1:0-5927 GCA_051650165.1 Allobosea sp. | reverse complement strand
CCCACAACGGGCCGCGCGATCTCGACTGCCGCCGAGATGGAGAATGCCTCAGGCGTCACAGTCGTTCGCCCGGGTGCGGATGATCACCGAGTTCGGCGCATCCGCACCCGGGCGAACGACTGTGACGCCTGAGGCATTCTCCATCTCGGCGGCAGTCGAGATCGCGCGGCCCGTTGTGGGATCAATCGGCGCGCTGCGTGGCTGCGCCGCCTGCTGTGCTGCCGGTTCACGCGGCTTGATCACAGCGCTTGCCGTCGGCTCGCCGCTCATCGGATCGTTGAAGACAATGAGGCTGATGCCGAGCCCGACAAAGACAAGAGACACAGCGCTGAGAGCGGCTTTGCCCACCCATGATGGCATGGCGAGGCTTTTTGGCGCCGCGCCCTTCTGGCCCAATGGCTTGTGAAGCAGCGAGCCGTTCTGGTCTGTCACGCTTGCCCGCCTCCCGCACCACTTAAGCGAATCAGAATAGCTTCAACATAACAGTGTTGACGGATGAATGGGGAGAGCAGGGCAGGCGCGATCTGCAGGCTGAGAGCTCATTCCATGTGAAAAACCCGCCGGATTTCGCCAGCGGGCCTGATGAAAGGACGAGTTGCGGACAGTGGCTGATGTTTGCCGCGTCCAGGCCTGCCTCTTCGCGCTTTCAGTTCTTTTTGGGCTCGCCCGGCTTGGGGGCCATGGCGGCGTCCTTCTTGCCGCTCTTGAGGCGCTCGACCGCAGCCTTGATCTGCGCATCCTTGGTGGGATCGGGCGGCACATAGGAGGAGGAGCCAGATTTCTCTGCCTCCTTGCCACCATTGGAGAGGTGCCCCTTCAGGCCTGCCTCGCCCTTGGTCTCGTCCTTGCCGCGGATTTCTTCGGGCACATCCTGCAATGCCTCGATGTCCGGCTCGATGCCTTTTGCCTGGATCGAGCGGCCTGATGGCGTGTAATAGCGCGCTGTGGTGAGGCGCAGCGCACCGTTCGAGCCGAGCGGGATGATGGTCTGCACCGAGCCCTTGCCGAAGGAGCGCGTGCCCATCACGACGCCGCGCTTGTGATCCTGGATCGCGCCGGCAACAATTTCAGCCGCCGAGGCCGAACCGCCATTGATCAGCACGATCACGGGCTTGCCCTTGGTCAGATCGCCGGATTTGGCATCATAACGCCGGCTTTCATCGACATTGCGCCCGCGTGTCGAGACAATCTCGCCACGCTCGATGAAGGCGTCCGAAACCAGTACGGCCTGATCGAGCCTGCCGCCACGGTTGTTGCGCAGGTCGATCAGGTAGCCCTTGATCTTCTCCGGGCCGATGTCGGCGGTCAGCTTCTCGATGTTGCGCTTGAGGCCATCGAAGGTCTGCTCGGAGAAGGTGGTGATGCGGATATAGGCGATGTCATCGCTCTCGATGCGCGCCCGCACCGCCGGCACGACGATATTGGTGCGGGTGAGGGTGAACTCGACAGCGTCCTTGCGGCCCGGGCGCTCGATCTTGAGCTTCACATCGGTGTTGACGGGCCCGCGCATCTTTTCGACGGCCTGCGAGAGGGTCAGCCCCTGCACGACCTCGCCATTGATCTCGCGGATGATGTCATTCGAGATGATGCCTGCCTTGAAGGCTGGCGTCTCATCAATCGGGGTCACGACCTTGAGCTGCCCCTCTTCCATGGTGACCTCGATGCCGAGGCCGCCAAACTGGCCACGCATGTCGATGTCCATGTCGCGGAAGCTCTTGGCATCGAGATAGCCCGAATGCGGATCGAGCGAGGTCAACATGCCGTTGATAGCGGATTCAATCAGCTTTTGCTCATCCGGCTTCTCGACATAATCCGTGCGGATTTTTTCGAAGATGTCACCGAACAACCCAAGCTGCCGATAGGTTTCGGCGGAAGCCGCGATGGCGCTTGTCGAGGAGAGGAGCCTGGTCTGTGAGACAGCCATGGAGAGGCCTGCACCGACCATGACGCCAGCGAGAAGCAGGGGCAATTTGCGCATCATCCGCGAACCCTTCGGTCGTCCGTTTTGGCCCACCATGGGCCGGGGTCGATCGGCACCCCATCCTTCCGGAACTCGACATAGAGCGCCGGATTGTCAACACGACTCTTGTTTACGCCCGTTCTATCTGTATCGGGTCTGGCAACCCCGGCTGTCGCCGTGCCATTCCCCGCGCTTGCAGAGTTTGCACCGCTTGGCCCGTTATTGCCAGCCCCGGTATTGCCAGCCCTTGCAGGCTGTTCGCCATTTGCTTCCGCTGCAGTTGGAATTGCAGGGTCGCGTGCCTCGCCCATTGCCCCCACCGGCTCGCCGGCAAGAACAAATTGTCCGAGCGTCACATCGATGCGTTTCAGCCCAGACAGGACGAGATAATAGCCGCTGCCTGCGTTCAGGATCAAGAGTTGGCCAAAACTGCGATATGGCCCGGCATAAGCCACCCAAGCATCGGCAGGTGCGGATACGATTGCCGATGGTTGTGTGGCGATTGTGAGGCCCCGGGAAAGATTTGCCCCCTCGCCAGCCCCAAATCGAGCCAGAATCTCGCCCGATACTGGCATGGGCAGCAGGCCGCGCGCCTCGGCAAAGGCGATCTTGGGCTGGAGCCGGGCAGGGTCACGAAAGGCCAGCGCAGCCATGCGCTCGCGCGCCTCACGTGCTTGTGATTCGAGGGTTTTTCGCGCTTCTTCAGCCAGACGTGAAGCGGTGGCGAGTTCTGTCTCAATGCGCGCCAGAAATTCGCGCAAGTTGCGCGCCTGCTCGGCCAGCGTCTCGCCCTGTTTCTGCTCGGCGGCAATATCGCGCCCCGCGGCGGTTTCCCGTTCGCGCCGCGCCTCGACAAGGCCGCCAAGGCGCTGGCGCTCAAGGGCGAGCCCCTCGAACTCGCTGGTCAGTGCGCGGCGATCCGCCGCAATGCGCTCGCGCAGACGCACCTGCTCCTGAAGGTCCAGCGCCAGCGTTTCGGCCTCTTGCCTTAGCTCCGGCACCACGGCACCCAGCAGGATCGAGGCACGCACCGCCGAGAGCATATCCTCAGGCTGCACCAGAACAGCGGGCGGTGGGCGGCGCCCCATGCGCTGCAGCGCGCCCAGCACATCGGCTATCAGATCGCGCCTCGCCTCAAGTGAGCGGCGGATGGCGCCTTCGCTGTCGGTCATCACATTGAGGCGGCTTTCCGTTGCGCTGATGCGCGCCTCAAGCGTCTGCGCTTTGCGTGTTGCTTCGATCAGGGCCGCATTGAGCCTTGCCCGATCCTCGCGCAGAGAGCCAATCTCGGTTTCGAGCCGGCTTCGTGCAGCCGTGTTCGAATACAGCCTTTCCTCGATGCTGAGCAGCTCCCGCCGGCGGGCTTCCTGCTCGGCGCGCCGCTGCTCTATCTCTGCCGGGCTTTGCGGGCGCGGGGTGGTCTGTGCCACGCCCAAACCCGTGCTGACGAGCAGCATCAGCCCAGCAAGCAAGCCTGGGCAAGACATCAAACGTCGGGTGCGAATCAGATCGCTCATTCAGCTGCGATGATAAGGGTGTCCGGAGAGGATCGTCATCGCCCGATACACTTGTTCGAGAATCAGCGCCCGCACCATCTGGTGGGGCAGGGTCAGCGCGCCGAATGACAGCGTCCAATCCGCGCTTTTGACGAGACCTGAATCCAGTCCATCTGCTCCGCCAATGATGAAGCTCAGCGAGGTCTTGCCAGCGTCGCGCGCGGAGGAGAGCTTTTGCGCAAACACCTCACTGCCGAGACTTGGTGCGCGCTCATCCAGCGCGACGCGCAAATGCGCGTTTCCCGTCTGGCCGGCGCGCAAACTGAGCGCCTGTGCCTCTTCCGCCTTGCGATCTTCGGGGCGTCTGGCGCGGCTTTCAGCCAGCTCGATGATGTCAGGACCGCGAAAGCCCAGATCGCGGCCCGTGGCCAAGCTGCGTGAATGGTAGCGCTCGCAAAGTTCTCGCTCCGGCCCGGCTTTCAGCCGCCCGATGGCCAGCACCACCAGATGCATCAGGCCTAGCCTTTGGCTGAAGGGCTGTCGAGGGTGCCGCCAGCTGCCGGCCTTGCGCCGCCATCCGGGCCCTGTTCCACCGGCCTGTCTGCGCCCCACATCTTTTCGAGATTGTAGAACTGGCGCACCTCGGGGCGAAACACATGCACGATGACATCACCGGCATCAACCAGCACCCAATCACAATGCGGGAAGCCTTCGACACGCGGCGCGGCCATGCCGGCAGCCTTGATGAACTCCACCACGCGTTCCGCGATCGAGCCGACATGACGGTTCGAGCGGCCATTGGCGATGATCATTGTGTCGGCGAGCGATGTCTTGCCGGCGAGGTCAATCGTGACGATTTCCTCCGCCTTCATGTCATCAAGCGCAGCCGTCACGCGCTCCAGCGCGCGAGATTCCGGCAGGGTTGCTGGTGTGGTGGCCGTTTCTGCTGGTATTTTCACAGCAGCTTTCTTCGGCCCCTGCGCATCCCGCGCGGCAGGGCCGTTTTTCGTCTCTGACGACGATTTCCGAGCAATCAGCTTCCGTTCCTTCGCTGCCGGCGTTGATGCCACGTGTTCACGATGAACACCGACACACCATACGCCCGAGAGCGGGGCAGTTTCAACGTCTACCTGCGTCAGATCTGCGCATTGCCGCTAAAACCTCATGGTTTGTGTGCTTGCTCACGCAGCTGCGTCGAGGAAAGCGGCGAGCGCCGGCCATGCAGCAACATCCAGGCGGGCGATGGCAGATCAGCCAGCAAGCTGCCATCGGTTTCATCGATGCGGTTCTGCGCGAACGCCGTCGCGGCGCGTGCCCGGACAGCTGCATGTGTTGCGCCTGGCCGGTCAATCACGGCCATGGGTATGCTTTCCATGATGGCCCGCCAGCCACCCCAGCGATGGAACTGGGTGAGATTGTCGCCGCCCATGATCCAGACAAAGCGCACACCCTGACAGCGTGAGAGCAGGGCGTTGATTGTCTGTGCGCTATAATAAGTGCCAAGCCCAGCCTCCAGCCCGGTGACCACGATGCGCGGATCATGCACCATGGCGCGCACCTTCTCCGCCCGCATGGCGAGCGTGGGCAGGTCATCATTGTTCTTCAAAGGATTGCCGGGCGAAACCATCCACCAGATGCGGTCCAGCTTCAGCCGGCGCAAGGCAGTCTGCGCCACCATCAGATGCGCCGCATGGGGCGGATTGAACGAGCCGCCATAGAGGCCGATGCGCATGCCGCGCGCATGCGGCGGGATGCGGTGCAGAAGCGGGATCAGGCCGCTTGCCGTCACGGACGGGTCTGGCCCTTGCCATGCACGCGGTATTTGAATGAGCAGAGCTGCTCGGTTCCCACGGGCCCGCGCGCATGCATCCGCCCTGTCGCGATGCCGATCTCGGCCCCGAAGCCGAACTCGCCGCCATCGGCAAATTGCGTCGAGGCATTGTGCAGCACGATGGCTGAGTCGACCTCAGCGAGAAACCGCGCCGCCGCCGCATGATCCTGCGTGAGGATCGCATCGGTATGGTGAGAGCCATATGCTTCGATATGGGCCATCGCGGCGTCGAGCCCGTCAACAACGCGGCAGGCGATGATGGCGTCGAGATATTCCGTTGCCCAATCCGCTTCGGTAGCCGATGTCACGCGCGCATCAACGGCCTGCGTGGCTTCATCGCCGCGCACGGCGCAGCCGGCATCGAGCAGCATTTTCACCAGCGGTTTCAGATGCTTGGCCGCGCCTGCCTTGTCGATCAACAGTGTTTCCGCCGCGCCGCACACGCCCGTGCGGCGCAATTTGGCGTTGAGCACAATGGATCTCGCCATTTCGGCGTCAGCGTCATGGTGCACATACACATGACAATTGCCATCGAGATGCGCAAAGACGGGAATGCGCGCCTCTTCCTGCACGCGCGCAACAAGGCTCTTGCCGCCGCGCGGGACCACAACATCAATGGTGCCATTCAGGCCGGTGAGCA
>JBOFIL010000019.1:0-3212 GCA_051650165.1 Allobosea sp. | reverse complement strand
ATCAGCCCCCCAGCCAGTGAAGATGAAGCAGAACGAGCTGGATGCCGGCTCAGCGTCAATGGCGGCCATTAGCCTGTCCTGCCCCTTCCATTTCCAATCTACCCGCGACGGCACGAACATGCTGAAATGCTGCTCGACGGGCGCGACCCCTGTTTCCGAGAGCAGTGCATTGAGCCTTGTGCGCCGTGTCGCGGCATCAAGCATTCCGCCCGCGACAAAGGGCATCGACACACGCTGGAACTTTGCCGGGCGAAAATGCCTCACCAGATTGAACAGTCCGCCTGTCAATGATGCGTGCTGAAAATACTTCGTATTGGTCAGGATCGCGCGGGTCTTGCGGAAGGCTGCTCGCAGAAGCTTGCCTTGTTCTGTATAGAACCCGTGATTGTCCTTGGTGGTCTGCAATTGCCCGGTTGCCACGAGAAACTCTCCGCCTGCCGGGCAAATCACAAAGGGCCGGCCTGAGAGATAGGCCAGAACAACGGCATAGGATGCAGACACAAAAATCAGATCGAACGTCTGGAAATAGGCAATAATCTGCCGAAATGTGTCCGCCGGGGTCAGCTCGAAAGCCTGCATGTCGATGCCGCGCAGCAGATTCGGATCAACCTCGCGGGCGTCGGTGAGATCGACAGGATCAATGATCCAATCTGGCTGCCGCCAGCCTTTCTCTCGCGCCATCTCGTCCCATTTCGGGGCTTTCCAGAGGCCGCTTGCAGCCACGTCCTGATAGGACAGCCGGAAGCGCCAGTCCTCCCACATCGGTTGCGAGATCGCATAATTGTCGAGGTGGTCGCGAATATAGACGGCGTCCACGCCAAGTTCGCGCATCCGCTTGCAGGCCATGTAGCAATTATTCGCCATGCCGCCATAGAAGGCGACCCGAAGCGGGCGCTGGTTGTCGCTCATGAGAAGGTTTCTCGCAGCCGCTTCTCGGCATTTCGCAGCATGTCACCTGTGAAAAACAGACGCGGTTCGCTCAAGAGGCCGATATTGAGGAGATTGCTTGGCGCAGCGCTGCGCACCGTGTCGGCAAGTTCCCCGAGAGCCGCCATGTTGCCCGTGGTGGCCAGCAACACGCCCTGCGCCGCGCGCCGCAACCTGACATCACTTATGGCATCGGGTGCCGTGATCAGCCCAAGCTGAAGGAACCGCTGCGCGACCAGCGCCCTGGCCTCTTCGTCATCCAGTTCGCCTCCCCGCCACCACAGCTCAAGCGTGAACGGCGATACTGGCTGTGCTGCCGCCTCCTCGGACAACGCGGCATAGTTTGTCAGCCGGAAGCCGTCATTATCGCCATAGTCGATGTAGTAATAGCACCCGAGAGGCTTGACCAGCTTCGCGGCAAAATCGACGATCACGGTTCGCCAGCCAGGCTTGAACGCGAGCACGGGCTTCACGCCGCCAAGCAGGCTGCCCAGCTGGAACGGCGGAACGGCCCAGATGAGATCGACCGAACCATTCACCGTCTCGCTTCCTGCCGCAGATTCGAGCGCGACAGATGTGATGCGGCCCTCAGTGCTGGAAAGGCCTGTGATCCGTGTCGAGAGTCGCAATTCGACACCGGCTTCTGCCATCTGGCATGATAATTTGCCGAACAACTGGCCGATGCCCATGCGGCGCGGATACATCGCGCTGAGCGTATTGGTGTATTGCGCGGGCAGGCTGCGCTGCTCCGGGCAGGCGACAAGCGCGCGGTATGGCTCGTCATCCATGCGTGCCAGCCAGGTTGTCAGATCATCCGCCACCACGCGCGACAGCGGCAACTGCCCGGCGACGAACCTGTCGAGTTCCTCCAATTCACAACGGTAGAGGTTGCGAACCGGGTTTCGAAACACGGCATCGGTCAGCGCCGCGCCATGCTTCTCCAAAAGCGTTTCGTGCAGGCTCTGGTGCTCGTGGGGCTCGGCTTGCGCGTCAGCTGCCTTTATGGCCAGCCGCTCTTTCACCAGCGTGCGCGGCGCCGGCAGGAAGGGGCTGCCCTCCAGCACGGTCTCGTCCATCAGCAAGCCGGCAAGATCCCGCTCTGCCCCGCCAAAGCGGCGCCATTCGGCTGCGTCGAGATCATCGAAAAGAAGTCCGTCTATGCTGGCAATGCCTGTCTCGGACAGCACATGCGTGCCGCGATCATACATCAGGCCATTGGAGTGAGCATCGCTGCGCAGCAGCCCCCCGAGTGCATCATCCTGTTCGACCAGAACAACCTGGGCCTGCGGGCGAAGCTGGCGCACACGCAAGGCGGCGAAAACGCCGACAATGCCGCCGCCGACAACGAGGATGCTGTGATGCCTGCTCACGCGCCCCCTCCCGCCCTGTTCTGGCCAAGCTGGTCGAAGGGTGCGACGAAGAAATACGGATAGGCGGCGAGTAGCGCCGGCGCGCTGTTTTCCAGGATGCGCTGGTCGAGGACATAGGTGAAATAGCTGTAGCTCGCCTCGCTGCTGCCCCAGCGGATCTTGAAATGGCGAAGGCTGTCCTGTGTTGGCCATGTGCCGCCAAAATTCCAGAAAGCGAGGCCGTCCGCCACCGCCTCGCGGATGGCGTGGTGGATGAGCAGGCTCAGTGGCTGCAAGGCCCGATCCGCCACATGCACGGCGGGCATGTAGTACTCCACCGTGTCGCCGCAATGGAAATTCAGCAGGAACCCGCAATCGCGCCCGTCGATGGATGCCACATGCAGCCGATGCTCGCCGAGCGGCCGGGCCGGATCAGCCAGCATGTCGAAGAAGCGCTGCGGCTTGGCGATGCCGTTGACGCCGGCCATGTTCTCACGGTGCGCCGCCGCAAGGCCCGCAATCTCTGCCTCGCCGCTGGCACGGCGGATCGAAATGCCGATCTTGTCCGCCTTGCGCACCAGGTTGCGGGTCTTCTGGTGATAGAAATCGAGCGGATCCTTGCCGCGAAAGCTTGCCAGATCAATGAACTGATTGGTGCGATTGGTGACGAAATCCGCGCCGCTCAGGCGAGAGAAGGTCTGCGCGCGCCAATCATCGACCAGGGTCACGGCGGCGACATTCTGTGCCCGGGCATGAGCCAGCAGATGCGCGCACATCGCGCTAGCCATGGCTGGATTGTTGCGCCCGATTACCCCGGCACAGGTGCCATAATACGGCAGGCTGTTGATCACCGCGCCATGTGGCCCCTCAAGGATTGCAAAGGGGAGGACCGAGGCCGGACCACCCCCATCGCGCGCCACCAAGAAGCGGATCTGT
>JBOFIL010000018.1:0-3257 GCA_051650165.1 Allobosea sp. | reverse complement strand
CGCAGCAGCCTGCGCCTTCACAGGCTCCCGCCCCTGAGCCGCCGCCGGAGCCGCTGCCGCCCTACAACACAGATCTGATGAAGCTCTCTGAAGTCATGGGTGCCATCGCTTTCTTGCGCACCCTCTGCACCGGCGCTGATGAAGCGATCTGGCGTGATCGCATGGCCATGCTGATCGAGAGCGAAGCCAGGACACCGCCACGGCGCGAGGCGCTGGCAGGGGCGTATAATCAGGGCTTCCGTGGTTATGCGCTCACTTATCGCAGCTGCACGGAGTCGGCTCAGGAGGCGCTGGTTCGCCTCGCGCGCGATGGCGACAGGCTGTCGCGCGCACTTTCAGGGCGCTTTGGCGGCTGAAGACATCTCTTGTGGACAAGCCTTGATGCCCGACAGATTGCATTCGCCCTTCTGCGTTTACCTTTCTTAACTTCTTCACTGGCGCGTGCCTGTGCAGCGCGATAGAGATTGTGGCTGATTATCGCAGCAGGGCCGCATGTGGGGACAGGCGGCTGACGCTGCGCGAAGGAAATGATGATGTCAGGTCAAGCCGACGCCTTTGCCTTTGAGGCCACGCATGAGGAAGCACGCCTCGAGCGCCAGGCCGCCTATTCCTATCTGGAAGAGGCCTTTGCCGAAGCTCGCGTCGATGGCTTGGATGGCGATTGCCTCGCCCATGCCGCGCTGTTCGCCGCCTTCAAGGAACTGGTCGAGACCTATGGCGAGGAGGCCACCGCCACTTTCGCCGAAGGCTTGGCCGACAAGGTCCGCAAGGGCGCTTATACGGCTGGCACGCGGCATTGACGGCGTTTATGGGGCGGCGCCTTGTGCGCCCTCAGCCTTTAACGGTTTCCTGAAATTTCACTGCCTCGCCTGTTGAGGGAGTGACCAGCTCGCCCTCCCACATCACGCGCTTTCCGCGCACGATCGTGCCGACAGGCCAGCCGTGTACCGAAACGCCGTCATAGGGCGTCCAGCCGCATTTGGAGGCGATCCATTTGTTGGTGATCTTCTCACGGCGCTTCATGTCGACGATGGTGAAATCGGCGTCATAGCCCGCTGCGATGCGGCCCTTGTTCGCGATGCCAAAGATACGATTTGGCCCGTGGCTGGTGAGATCGACGAAGCGTTCCAATGTCAGCCGCCCGGCATTCACATGGTCGAGCATGATCGGCACGAGGGTTTGAACACCCGTCATGCCTGAATGCGTATCGGGATAGGCGTGGCTCTTTTCCTCATGCGTGTGCGGCGCATGGTCGGAGCCCAGCACATCGACGACACCGCGCGCGATGCCCGCCCAGATGCCAGCCTTGTGGCGCGCATCGCGCACCGGCGGGTTCATTTGCGCATAGGCCCCGAGACGCTGGTAGCAATCAGGCGCTTCGAGCGTCAGGTGATGCGGTGTCGCCTCGCAGGTGACGAGATTTTTGTGATCTTGCAGGAACTCGATTTCCTCGGCTGTCGAGATATGCAGCACATGGATGCGCGCGCCGGTTTCATGGGCGATCTTCACCAAGCGCCTTGTGCAGCGCATCGCCACCTCGACATCGCGCCATTCCGGATGTGACGATGGATCGCCCGCACGGCGCACGCCCATGCGCTCCTTGAGACGAAACTCATCCTCGGAATGGAAGGCGGCGCGGCGCTTGGTGCGCTTCAGGATCTGCGCCACGCCCTCATCATCCGCAACCAGCAGCGCGCCAGTTGATGAGCCCATGAACACCTTGATGCCGGCAGCGCCCGGCAGGCGCTCAAGCTCGGGCACGTCCTTGGCGTTTTCGTGCGTGCCGCCAACCCAGAAGGCAAAATCGCAATGCATGCGATGCGTGCCGCGCGAGACCTTGTCGGCCAGCGCTTCTGGCGTGGTGGTCAGCGGGTTGGTGTTCGGCATCTCGAACACCGCCGTGACGCCGCCCATCACCGCCGCACGTGAGCCCGATTCCAGATCCTCCTTGTGGGTGAGGCCGGGCTCACGGAAATGCACCTGTGAGTCGATCACGCCCGGCAGGATGGTGAGCCCCGTGCAGTCAATCACCTCGCCGGCAGAGGCGCGGGAGAGATCGCCCAGTGCGGCGATGCGCCCGGAGATGACGCCGATGTCGCGCGCACCCACCCCATCATGATTGGCGACCATGCCGCCCCGGAAGATCACATCGAATGTGGCAGACATGGCCAGCCCCCTGTTGAAGCGCACGCGGAAGCGCTTACCTTGTCAGCAAGGCCTGTGGCAATGATCGCCAACTGGTCCGGAGACATGCATGATGCGAGCCGCGCTGCTACCCGAACGTTTTCTCATCCGCATTGCAGGAGAAGACGCGACGCATTTCCTGCACAATCTGCTGACCTGCGATGTCGAGGCCATCCAGCCAGAGGCCGCCGGTTTTGGCGCGTTGCTGACACCTCAAGGCAAGATCATCGCCGACATGTTTGTGGTGGGCGTGCCGGCAGCTGATGGCGGCGGCTATATTCTCGATGTCAATGCCGGGCCTGCCCCCGCCCTGATGCAGAAACTGAAGCTGTATCGCCTGCGCGCCAGAGTCGAGATTTCCGACATCAGTGCCGATGCGCATGTGCTGGTGGTGTGGGGCGATGATGACTTTGAGGAGGAGGAAGCGCTTGTCTATGTTGATCCGCGCCTGACCGCACTGGGGCGGCGCGCCATCGTGCCAGCTGATACTGCGCCGGCGTTGATCAATTCTACGGCCAGTGACTACCATGCGCACCGTATCCAGCTTGGCGTGCCCGATGGCGGCAAGGATTTCGCCTATGGCGATGCCTTTCCGCATGAGGCGCTGATGGACCAGCTTCATGGCGTTTCTTTCACCAAGGGCTGTTACATCGGCCAGGAGGTGGTCTCTCGCATGCAGCACAAGGGCACGGGTCGCACGCGCATCATACCCGTGCGGTTCCCGGAAGGCATCGCGCCGGATTGGGGCGTGCCAGCGATGTGGGGCGATCTGCCTCTGGGCCAGATTGGGTCATCAGCCAATGCGCGTGGGCTTGCGATGCTGCGGCTGGACCGTTTGGCCGATTGCCTCGCCGCAGGCTCCGCGCCCACAGGCGGCGGCCTGCCCTTCAGGCCAGAGCGCGAAAGCTGGATGAGCTTCGAGGTGCCGGGGGTGTGAGCCTCAGCCTTCGGCCTTGATCAACGGGCGCAGGGTCGCGCCACCTGTTGAGGTTGGTACCACACGGTAAAAGCAGCCTCTGCGTCCGGTGTGGCAACAGCCACCATCGCCGCCGACACGCACTTTCAACCAGAGC
>JBOFIL010000017.1:0-1883 GCA_051650165.1 Allobosea sp. | reverse complement strand
CGCCGTGCCATTTCCTCCATGCCGCAGGACAGCGCGCTGGTGGATGGCACGCTGGAGGACAATCTGACATTGGGGCTCGGGCATGGGCTCGGGTCTGTCTCGCGCGCCGAGATGGACCGGGTGGCCGCGCTGTGCGGCGTGGATGAGATCGTCAGCAAACACCCCTCAGGCTATGCGCTTGAGGTGGGCCCCGCAGGGCAGCGCCTTTCGGGCGGCGAGCGGCAATGCGTCAGTCTCGCCCGCGCGCTGATGGGCAGGCCTGCCATGCTGCTGCTGGATGAGCCCACCTCTGCGCTCGACAACACGCTGGAGGCGCGCGTGCTCACCGCGCTCAAGGCCGAGCTTTCGGGCCGCGGGCTGGTTGTCGCCACCCACCGGCTTCAGGTCCTGGCGCTGGTGGACCGCGTCATCTGGATTGAGGGTGGGCGGATTGTGGCGGATGGTCCCAAGGACGAGGTGTTCCGCAAATTCGGGTTGGTGGCCTGAGCAGGTGTTGATGAGCAAGTCATTGGGTCTTGCTCATTAAACTGCTGGCTATCGTTAACCTCGCCAGAACCTCCCGCTGCTAATGTTTTGCCAAGCAGGCATGCCTGCAAAGCAATTTCTGGGTTTTTGGCCCTCCGGGATAGGCATGGCGAGCGCTTCCGAAGAGAATGAGAATCACTGGCCGGGCTATGTCGACGCCCTGACCACGATGACGATGATGCTCATCTTCGTCATGATGATCCTGGCTGTCGCGATGTTCACGATGTCTGAATCCGCCTCTCGCGGCATGGTCGAGCGCATCGCCCAGGCAGCTGGCATCAATGTCGATGGCAATGAGACGCCGATCGACGAACTGGCCAAGCAGGTCGCCGAGCGCATCGAAGAGCAAAAGGCGGTTCTGGTTGCCCGTGCCGAGCGCGGATTGCCGGGCGAAGAAAAGCGGATTGAGTCGACGCTTGAGATGGCGAGGTCAGATCCCAATGCGCCCGTGAAGGTCGATGCCCGTGACCCGGCGCTGCTGACCTTCGCCTTCAAACCGCGAGCAGTGAACCTTGATGATGGCGCGACCAGCGAAATGAAGGGCTTTCTTGCCAATGGCAAACATGTCGAGGGGCAGGGCCAGTTTGATCTGCGCGCCTATGCCAGCGCCGAAACCGGCGGGCTCTCTGACAGCCGGCGCGTGGCGTATTACCGCGCCATGACTGTGCGTGCGCGGTTGATCGGCCTTGGCGTTCCGGCACAGCGCATTGCCGTGCATGTCGAGGACAAGCCGCAGGAGCGCCAGGCCGAGCTGGTGCAGGTTTTCGTCAGATAAACACTGAATAGTGCAGGCCGCGTGGGGCGGATGGGGTAATGATGAGCCAAGTGAACAGCCTGAACCGGGGGCAGAGCCTGGGCCAGCGTCAGGGGCAGCGGCAGATTCTGCGCCTTGATCAGCGCCAGGACCGCCTGCGCAAATCTATCCGCACGCAATTGATGCAGATGGCTGTGGTCATGGCGGGCCTTGCCGGGCTTGTCGTTTTTGCCGGCCATTTCATTTGGACAGGCATTGCCGCCAACGTCTATCTCAACGGCACGATCATCGCGGTCTTCCTGTTTGGCTGCATGTTGTCGTTTCGCCGTGTGGTGCTGATCCGCAATGACGCCATCGCTTTCGCGGCTCTTCAGGAAGCGTTCGATGATGCGCGAAAAGAACGCACCGAGCTGATTTCCGACCCCTATTGGCGGCATTATCGCTGCATGGAGCAAGGCATTGCCTTTGGCAGCCCCAAATCCATCGGCCACATGTTCGAGCTGGCCTATGAGGAGCTGTTGCGCGCCAAGAACCTCAACATCAATGTCGCGACGCTGCAAAATATCGTCGGCGGCATCGAGATGCGCCTCTCGGATGAGCGCAG
>JBOFIL010000016.1:0-16520 GCA_051650165.1 Allobosea sp. | reverse complement strand
CATCATCGAGCGCGATCAGCTCGACCACGGCGGCATGAAGCTGGTTTTCATCGCGCTTGGGCGCGGTGCAGCCTTCAAGATAGCTCACATAGGAGCCCTTGTCGGCGATGATCAGCGTGCGCTCGAACTGGCCGGTGTTCTTCTCGTTGATGCGGAAATAGGTCGACAATTCCATCGGGCAGCGCACCCCCGGCGGACTGTAGACAAACGAGCCATCGGTGAAGACCGCGCAGTTCATCGTCGCATAGAAATTGTCGGTGACCGGAACGACCGTGCCGAGATATTGCCGCACCAGTTCAGGGTGCTCTTGTAGCGCTTCCGAGATGGAGCAGAAGATGACGCCGGCCTTCTTCAGCTCTTCCTTGAAGGTGGTCACAACCGAGATGGAGTCGAACACCGCATCAACCGCAACACGGTTCTGTGGCTCCACGCCGGCCAGAACCTCCTGCTCGCGCAAGGGGATGCCGAGCTTGGCATAGGTCTTGAGCAGCTCAGGATCGACCTCATCAAGCGACTTGGGCCCGCTCTGGCTCTTGGGCGCGGCGTAATAATGCAGATCCTGAAAATCGATCTGCGGATACTCGACACGCGCCCATGTCGGCTCGCGCATGGTCAGCCAGCGGCGATAGGCGTCGAGACGCCACTCCAGCATCCACTCCGGCTCGTTCTTCTTGGCTGAGATGAGGCGGATAATGTCCTCATTCAGCCCCTTGGGGGCGAGGTCCATCTCGATCTCGGTCGAGAAGCCCCACTTGTACTGATCGACATCGATCGCCTTGACCTGGTCAATCGTCTCCTGCACCGCAGGCATGGCCTCACCCTCCAATGACGCGGGTTCAAGGCCCGCGTGTGAATAACGTGATCAGGCCGCTGCCTGACCTGTCTGATTTCGCCGCGAAATGGCTTTTTCAAGCCCCTGCAACGCCATATCTATATCCGCCTGCGTGCTCGACCAGCCAAGGCTGAGCCTGAGAGCGCAGGCGCTGAATTCAACCGTGACGCCCATCGCCTTCAGCACATGCGAGGGCGCAACCTTGCCTGATGAGCAAGCCGAGCCTGATGACACCGATACGTTGGCCAGGTCCAGCAGGATCAGTGTTTCCTGCGCGCCCAAGCCCGAAATTGCAAAGCAGCTGGTGTTTGGCAAGCGCGGCGTATCCTTGCCGAATATGGTGGCTTGCCGGGCGATTGCCATGAGCTGGCGCTCAAATTCATCGCGCAATGCCGCCACATGCACAGCTTCCGCCTCAAGGCTTGCCGCAATCGCTGATGCCGCTGCACCAAAGCCCGCAATCGCCGCTATGTTTTCAGTTCCGGCACGGCGTGATCGCTCCTGCCCGCCGCCGCGGATCAGCGCGCGCTGCATCATGATGCCATCGGCGAGCGCCAGCACACCAACCCCCTTGGGCCCGCCCATCTTGTGCGCAGAGATCGTCAGCGCATCGACGCCCAGCGTCGCCATATCGACGACAATACGCCCCACGGCCTGCACGGCATCGCAGTGGGTCAGCGCGCCATGTGCCTTGGCGAGCCGTGCAATCTGGGTAATTGGCTGGATCGCACCTGTCTCGTTATTGGCGAGCTGAACACTGACCAGAGCTGTGTGGCCTTCAGCGGCTGCACGCTTGAGCCGGGCCTCAAGCCAAGCCATGTCTGCCAGGCCCGTGCCATTGACCGGGATTGTATCGGCAAGGTCGTCAGCGAAACCATGCCCAGCCAGCACGCAGGCATGCTCCGTTGCGCCCACCAGCAGCAAATCAACCGGCTTGCCACCTTCACGCTTCAGGCCGGGACGCAGCGCCATGGCGGCGGACTCCGTGCCGCCACTGGTGAAGGTGAGGTTGGCAGGCCTAGCGCCGATCAAGGTCGCAATGGCATCACGCGCTTTGTCGACCAAGGCGCGGGCGGCCCTGCCCTCAGTGTGGATGCTGGAGGCGTTGCCAGAAAGTTTGAGCGCAGCAATCAGCGCATGCTCCGCCTCCGGCCTGAGCGGGGCCGTGGCGTTATGGTCCAGATAGGCGCGCTGGCGCTCCATTGCTGTCTCGCATCACCCAGATTCTGCAGCAAACCAAACAGGCGCTGCACGTAAGGCTTGAAATCCGACCCCGCGCCCGTGCTATAGCCCGCCCAGACATTCGCGGTGCGAGGTGAGCAGCGGCCAGCCATGGCTGACGTTCACGCCTCGTTCCAAAGGTAGAATTATTCTAACGGTGATGTAGGGCCGCACTCCCTGCCACGTCAAGGCGTGGCCAGCCAGACATCAGCGCAGCAAGAAACAACTTCGCTAAAACGCCAAGATTGACGATCAGACGCAAAGGTAGCTTGATCCCATGCCAGAAGTCACATTCAACGGCCCTGCCGGTCGCATCGAGGGGCGCTACCAGCCTTCCAAGATCAAGCGCGCGCCCTTGGCCATGATCCTTCATCCGCATCCGCAGTTTGGCGGCACGATGAACAACCAGATCGTCTACAACCTGTTCTACATGTTCCAGGCGCGCGGATTTTCGGTGCTGCGCTTCAATTTCCGCGGTGTTGGCCGCAGCCAGGGCGAGTTCGACCATGGCGCTGGCGAGCTTTCCGATGCCGCCGCAGCGCTGGACTGGATGCAGTCAATCAACCCCGATGCCAAGAATTGCTGGATCACCGGCATTTCCTTCGGTGCCTGGATTGGGATGCAGCTGCTGATGCGCCGCCCGGAGATCGAGGGCTTTATCTCGATTGCGGCGATGGCCAACAGGTATGATTTCTCATTCCTCGCCCCCTGCCCCTCCTCGGGGCTGTTCGTGCATGGCTCGGAGGACCGCGTCGCGCCGGTGAAGGAGGTCATCTCCGTCATTGAGAAGGTGAAGACGCAGAAAGGCATCCAGATCGAACATGCCACCATCGAGGGTGCAAACCACTTCTTCGAAGGCAAGGTCGATGAGTTGATCGGCACCGTCGATAGCTATCTCGACCGCCGGATCGGACCCAAGCCCGAGACGGAATGAGCGGGCGGAATGAGTGAAGCATCACTCACTCCCGCTCTTGCCGGCTTTCTGGTTGGCGGCGGGCTGATCATCGCGATTGGCGCGCAGAATGCCTACGTGCTGCGCCAAGGGCTGCTGAAACGTCATGTCTTTGCTGTGGCGCTGTTTTGCGCCGTGTCCGATGCGTTACTGATCCTGCTTGGTGTTGGTGGGCTGGGCACGCTGGTGGTGGCTTCGCCAATACTACTCAAGCTGGCGACATGGGGCGGGGCGGCGTTCCTGATCGTCTATGGCCTGTTTGCGTTCCGCCGCGCGCTGACCCCTGCGGCAATGCAGATGGCCGATACTGGCGGCAGCACCTTGCCGGCCGCATTGGCGGCTTGTGCAGCCTTCACCTTCCTCAATCCGCATGTCTATCTCGACACTGTGGTGCTTGTGGGCTCGCTCTCGGCCACGCATGGCGAGGCGGGACGCTGGGTGTTTGGCGCTGGCGCGGCAACGGCCTCTTTCGTGTGGTTTTTCGCTCTTGCCTATGGCGCGCGATTGCTGGGGCCAATCTTCGCCAGGCCGGCGGCATGGCGTGTTCTTGATGTGCTGATCGGATGCGTGATGTGGATGATTGCCGCGACGCTTCTTGCCAAAGCGCTTTGACGGCGGCGCGCCGATAGGGAATAAGCCGGCGCGAGAGCCTTTCACTCAGCAAAGCCTTCCATCATGACATCTTACACCTCTGATTTCCTGCGCACGCTCAATGAGCGCGGCTTCATCCATCAGTGCTCGGATTTTGCCGGGCTGGATGCACTCGCCGCCAAGGGCGAAGTGGTCGCCTATGTCGGCTATGATTGCACGGCCTCATCGCTGCATATCGGCAATCTGATCAGCGCCATGATGCTGCATTGGCTGCAAGCCACCGGCAACAAGCCGATTGTGCTGATGGGCGGCGGCACAACGCGTGTGGGCGATCCTTCCGGCAAGGATGAGACGCGCAAGCTGCTCACTGTTGAACAGATCGAGGCCAACAAGCACTCGATCAAAGGTGTTTTTTCGCGGTTTCTGGAGTTTGGCGAGGCTGGCAAACAGGCCATCATGGTCGACAATGCCGAATGGCTGACCAAGCTGAATTACATCGAGATGCTGCGCGATGTTGGCCGGCATTTCTCGATAAACCGCATGCTGACAATGGACTCGGTCAGAATGCGCCTTGAACGCGAGCAGGAGCTGAGCTTCATCGAGTTCAACTACATGATCTTGCAAAGCTATGATTATGTGGAGCTTGCCCGCCGGCTTGGCTGCAATCTCCAGATGGGCGGCTCTGACCAATGGGGCAATATCGTCAACGGCGTCGATCTTGGCCGGCGCATGGGCACGCACCAGCTCTATGCGCTGACCACGCCGCTGCTCACCACGGCTTCCGGCGCGAAAATGGGCAAGACGGCGCAAGGCGCGGTCTGGCTCAACGCCGATATGTTCTCGCCATATGATTACTGGCAGTTCTGGCGCAACACCGAGGATGCCGATGTGGCGCGCTTCCTCAAGCTGTTCACGCTGTTGCCCATGGCCGAGGTCGCGAGGCTGGAAGCGCTTGGCGGCGCGGAGGTCAACGAGGCCAAGAAGGTGCTGGCCACAGAAGCAACCGCCCTCCTGCATGGCCGCGAGGCAGCAGAAGCCGCTGCCGACACCGCCAAGCTAACCTTCGAACAAGGCGTGACTGCGCAGAGCCTGCCGACAATCAACGTGCCTGAGGCAGAATGGCAAGCAGGTCTTGGCGTGCTCTCAGCCTTCGTCAAGGCTGGCCTCGTGCCCTCCACGGGTGAAGCCCGCCGGCAGGTGAAGGCAGGTGGCTTGCGCGTCAATGATGCGCCCGTGACAGATGAGCGCGCTGTTCTGGGCGCGGGTGATCTTCAGGATGGCGCAGTGAAACTCTCCTTCGGCAAAAAGAAGCATGTGCTGCTGAAGATCGCCAGTTAAGGCCTCAACCTGTCATTCCGGCGCGGCGCAGCCGCGAGTGGGGATTCATATCTTCACTCATCACGCGACATGGATTCCCGCTCCTCGCTTTGCTCGGTCGGGAATGACAGATTTAAGATAGGTGCTTCATACGCACGTTGCATCGAAGGGCTTTGCTGCGATGCAGTATGAGCTATGGTCTGCAAAGACACAGAGCTGTTCATTCACGGAGCTTCCCATGCCGCTCACCACATCGCTCGCATCCCGCAACGCCGTCATCACCGGCTCGACCAGCGGCATTGGCCTTGCCATTGCCCGCGCCTTTGCCGCTGAGGGCGCGAATGTGATGATCAACGGGCTGGGTGATGCGGCTTCAATTGAGGCCGAGCGCGCGAAAATCGAGGCCGATTTCAAGGTGAAGTGCGTCTATTCATCCGCCAACATGACCGATGGCGCGGCGATCCGGCAGATGGTGGCCGATGCGGTCAAGGCATTTGGCGGAGTTGATATTCTGGTCAACAATGCCGGCATCCAGCATGTCGCGCCCATTGACGAGTTCCCGGATGACAAGTGGGAAGCCATCATCCAGATCAACCTGATGGCTGCCTTCCATGCCACCAAGGCGGCCCTGCCCCACATGAAAAAGGGTGGCTGGGGCCGCATCATCAACACGGCTTCGGCGCATTCCCTCGTCGCCTCGCCGTTCAAATCGGCTTATGTGGCGGCAAAGCATGGCATTGCCGGCCTCACCAAGACCGTTGCGCTGGAAGTGGCTCAGGCGAAGATCACCGTGAACGCGATTTCGCCTGGCTACGTCTGGACACCGCTGGTCGAGAAACAGATCCCTGACACGATGAAGGCACGCGGCCTCACCGAGGAACAGGTCAAGCGCGATGTGCTGCTCGCCGCCCAGCCGACAAAAGAATTCGTCACAGTCGAACAGGTCGCGGCAATGGCCGTCTTCCTGTGCTCGGATGCAGCTTCAGGCATCACCGGCACCAATATCTCGATGGATGGTGGCTGGGTGGCGCAATGAAGCAGGCAACCCCCGCCGTAAGCCCCGCCGCAAACGCAGCCCCCAAAGACCCCCAACTGCCGCGAAAGAAAATCGCACTCGCGCTGCAAGGCGGCGGCGCGCATGGCGCTTTCACCTGGGGCGTGCTCGATCATATCCTTGAAGATGGCCGGCTGGACATCGAGGCCATTTCGGGCGCGAGCGCCGGAGCCATGAACGCGGTTGCCATGCTCGATGGCTTCAAGGAAGGTGGCCCGGCAGGTGCGCGCCGGCAGTTGAAATCATTCTGGAAAGCAGTGAGTTACGATTCGAACTGGTCTCCTGCGCAGCGCAATGTGCTGGGCGCACTCATGGACCCATTTGGCATCACCACCAATGTCGTGAGTTTCTGGTCGGATTGGTTTCAGCAAACGCTCTCGCCAGCCGAGTTCAATCCACTCGACATCAACCCGCTGGCGGATATTCTCGAAAGCCAGATCGACTTTGAGCGCATGCGCAATTGCGACAGCCACAAGCTGTTCATCAGCGCCACCAATGTCGAGAGCGGCAAGATCAAAATCTTCGAACGGCGGGAAATCACTGCCAAGCACGTGATGGCATCGGCCTGTCTGCCGACCTTGTTTCGTACTGTCGAGATCGACGGCCAGCCCTATTGGGATGGCGGCTACATGGGCAATCCGGCGCTTTACCCGTTGTTTTATGGCATTGAGACCAGCGACATATTGCTGGTGCAGGTCAACCCGATCAGGCGCAAGGGCGTGCCCAAGGATGCACATGAAATCCAGCGCCGCCTCAACGAGATCACCTTCAACGCGACCTTGCTGCGCGAATTCCGCGCCGTGGAGTTCGTGACACGGCTGGTAGATCAGGGCGTCTTGCCCAATGATCGCTACAAGCGCATCAACATGCATCGCATCGAGCCGGGCGAATTGTTCGAGGCCGAAACCGGTAATGGCAAACTCAACGCTGGCTGGGATGGCCTCAAACGCTGGCGCGACGCTGGAAGGAAGGCCGCAAAGCGCTTCCTGACCGCGCATTTCGACGACATCGGAATCGCTGGCACATTCGATTTGAAGGCAGAGCTGTAAGAACAGCGCTCTCCGGCGGCGTCTTCTGGCAGTGCCTGGTGCTCAGCGATCGAACAGGTTCGATCCGCCGCCGCCCGGATCGACAAAGCGGCGCAAGATGCCGGGCGCAATCGCCGAAAGCGGATTGATGGACATGACTGGCTGCGAGAATGGCCCGTTGAGGCGGAAATTCACCGCGAAGAGCCCCTCATATTGCCCGCCGCCAAGAATACGCCCGAAAATCGGCACCTGCGAGAAAGCATTGTTAAAAGCGTAGCTCGGCACGAATGTGCCGGCGAGATCGACCCTGTCACGCGCCAGATCGACATTTCCCTGCGCGGTGAACCCAAGCAGCGGCCCCCAGATCACAATGTCCTTGAAATCGATCCGATTGGGGGTGCGCGAGAATTCCGCACGCAACTTGGTGAAGGCGACGTCGCTTGTCTCAGACGCACGCGGCACATTCACGGCCCGGTCGCCGCCAATGCCGCCCGTGCTTTGCCCCTCGGCCAATACACGCCTGAGCGCCGGCTCGTTGCGCACCGTGAAATCGCGGTAAAGCAGTTGCCCTTGCCCACGCGCCTCGCCGACAGGTGTTTGCACGATCAGCTCGCCGCCATAGGCGCGCCGGTACAAATCATGGAATCTCAGCAGCGCGCCGCCATCCTCGGCCTCGACCACCAGCTGCGGTGCCCCCTGCCCGCGCTGTATGCGGGCATTGATGGCTGCCCTGCCGATTCTGCCTTCCATGGTCAGGGTCCGCATTTCTCCCTGCCGACGCTGGCCTTTGAGAACAAGGTTGCTGATGACCTCGTTGTTGTAGCCCGTGACAATCGGCACGGAGATGTCGAGATCGGTCTCGGGTTCGTTCCTGTCTGTCTTGTCGTCCCTGCCGCCCTGCTTCATCAGCGGGCGCGCATCAAGCACCCTTCCACGAATGGTGACCTTCGAGACATTGCCATCAATCTTGACGTCCAATCGCAGATCATCACCGGGCGATATTTTTGCTGTGGTGAAAGACGCCAGTTCGAGATTGTTCTTCGCACCCAGCTCAATACGGCCCTTGAGCAGCACGGGCGCGCTTTCCAGCGTGAAATCATTGAGCTCTATGCCGCCAGCTTCGCCCGCCAGCACAAAGCTGACCTTGCCTGCGCGGCCAGCCGGCTTCGTCCAGCCGGGAAGCAGTCCCTCGATGCCTGCGCGAACGAGATCAGCCTCGATCCGCACCGGGTTGTCAGTCTTGTCGCGCGATAAGGCCTTGGTGGCCTTGAGCTGGATCGGACCCGTGACGCCCGGCAGAGTAAAGCCGCGCCGCTGGCGCGTGGCCTGATCAACCGCAGCGTTGAAGGATGCTTCGCCTGCGCCTTTCTGGTCAAGCCGCACATCTATCGTGCCGCCCAGGCCGGAGATGCGGCCCTCGCCCTTGAGTGTGAGTGTGTTGCGCTCGAAGCTGGTGCGCAGTGTGGCCCCCTCAAGCTTTTCGCCTGGGATCAGGCCATCTGACGCCAGATTGTTGATGGTGCCATTGGAGACAACCTGCACCTCGCCCGGTTTCACATCATCAGCCAGCGGCAAGGCGATACTGGTGCGAAGGTCGATGCTGCCCTTGAGGATGGCCGGGTCAATCTGTCCCGGCGCGAATTCCCGCAATATGGGCCGAGCCAGCAGGGAAGCAAGCGCATCGGCGCCGCCAACCGTGCGGAAATTTGTCCGCCCGATTGCCCGCCGGCTATAGGTATCGGCAATCACGAATGCCCCTTCCGAAAGCGACAACACGCGCCCGGGCTCAACCTCGGCCTTGGCGGATGACGCCTCCACCAGCAAGGTACGCCCTGTCGAAATGGCGGTAACACTGGCCTCTGTCAGATCAGGCAGCCCATCGGCAATCATGAAGCGGACATTGCCGGCCTTCATCGTGACCTTGATCGAGTCATCCGGAACGGCTTGCGCAGCATTTGCAGCCTGAAGCACATCGGGCGGGAAATCCATGCCCAGATCAAGCCGTTCGATCTGCCCAGCCAAAACACGCTGCGACAGAATGGTGCGCACCTCAGGCGAGAGGAAAACCGGCCATAAGGCCAGGGTCGACCTGAAATTCGATGGCAGGATTGTCAGCTTTGCATCAACGGCCGGGGCCTCGACTGTGCCTTTCAGCGTGCCGCTGCCTGAAACATTTACTGCCGGGCCCACAAGCTCCATATGATCGAGGCGCAGCAGCGCACCCTCGCCGCCGCCAGAAAGACGGATGCCGATCTTGTCCAACTGGACATTGTTCTCTTTCGGGCTTTCGCCTGCCGCGACGCCTGCGCCTTCTAGTTGCGCACTCCAGCGGCCATCCTGACCACGAACAAGATGACCCTTGAGCGCGACATCCGTCGCGCCCCCCTTGAGCCGCAATTCACTCAGCTCTGCCCGCCCTGTGGCGGCATCGTGGGTGATGGCGATCTTGCCGCTGTCAATCTTGATGGCCGTGGGCTTGGGGCCACCCATATCGATGGTGCCGGGCGCAATATCGAGATCGAGCCGTGTGAGCGGCGGCTGGCCAGGTGCCTTTGTGGCAACACTGATCCGCCCGCTCAAACCCAGCCCATCCAGCCCGCGCCAGCCATCACCGAGAAGCAACTCGGCGATGTCGGATGTCGGGAAGCGCCTCACGACAACAGAGGCCTCGCGCGCCTGCTCATCGGCGGCTTTCAGCTCGATCGAGAAATCTTTTTGCCCGCCTTGCGTGGAGGCCTGCACATCAATGCGCCTGGTCGCACTATCGACCGGCACCATGCTGATGTTGACATTGTCGAGCGAGGCCCGTTCTCGCCCTTGCGAGTCCACGAGCGAAACCCGCGAGTTCGACAGCCGCGCAGTCTCTAGCGCGAAAAGTTCGCCCCCCTCACGCGCCAGCATATCAACAGCCGCAAGCAAGGCGACCATGACGGGCGACTCATTCCCCTGTGTGGAGGGTGTGGAGCCAGCAGGCGCGGCAAGCTTCACAGGCGTCTCACCCGCATCCAGCAGCAAAGCGCCATCTGCATCGACACCCAGGCGCAGATTGACCCCGAGAAGATCAATGCCTGTCAGCCGGATCTGGCCGCGCAGCAAGGCCCGCGGCGCATAGCTGAGGACAGCCTGGGGTGCCCGCACACTCATGCCGTTTGTGTGCTGGATGCGCACATCGCGAATGCGAACAGCAGATCGTCCATCGGCACGCTGCAACAACGCGCTGGACGCTTGCACCTTCCAGCCCTCGCCCAGGCGTTCTTCAATCGAGCGACTGATACGGTTTTCAAACCCCGAAAGCGGCAGAAACCCGTAAATCGCCATCAGCCCGAAGACAGCACATAGCGTCACACCGGCGACCAGCACCGCAACCACGAGAGAGACGCCGCGCCCGGCAAGCCTTTTCAGACCTGAGGATCGAGGCCTGTTTTGTGGCATTTCTGCTTTGTTTGCGTCCAGCTCCATCGCTGAGGCGCGGCTCCTGTTAACTGCACATCATGGCTTGGGACGCGATCAACCTTGATCGTATCCTGTTTCAGCGCACGCTCGTAGATGAACGGAGCCGAACAGGGCAGATGTTACGCCTGCGACGCTGTTGCGTCATTGACCAAAGCCATCCCAACACCACTTAAACGGCATCACAAGTTCATGCCCGCGAATCGAGACAAAAGGAAGGCTTCCATGTCGCTGCAATCAGGTTCTCCCGCTCCCGATTTCGTGCTCCCGAAGGATGGCGGCGGCTCGGTTTCGCTCGCAAGCCTTAAAGGCAAGGCTGTCGTGCTGTATTTCTACCCGAAGGATGACACCAGCGGCTGCACGTTGGAGGCCCAGAACTTCAACATGCTGTTGGGCGATTTTGGTTCAGCCAATGCAGTGGTCATCGGCGTGTCGCCTGACAGTGTCGCCAGCCATGACAAGTTCAAGAAGAAGTATCAGCTCGGCTTTGATCTCGCCTCGGATGAGGCCAAGGCCATGCTTGAAGCCTACGGCGTCTGGGCCGAGAAAAGCATGTATGGCCGCAAATACATGGGTGTCGAGCGCACCACATTCCTGATCGACAAGGCCGGAAAGATCGCGCGCATCTGGCCAAAGGTTAAGGTGCCAGGCCATGCCGACGAGGTTCTTGCAGCCGCCAAGGCCCTTTGACCCGGTGCGCATGATGGCGCAGAACAGCAATGTGAGGGGTGTTGAGGTATTCTCATCCCTCCTTGCCACGCCTGTGACGGAATGGCTCAACTCATTCAGCGGACTCAATAAATCTGAAAAATGACGCCCCGCATTTGCGGAGTATTAACCCTAATAATGTCTGATGAGATGGGGTCCACCAAAGTCAGGTCCGTCATGTCATCGCGTATCGCGTACTCCTCCAGAACGAACAAACTCTCGGTTCGGCGCTCGTCCATTGTCATTGGGTCATTGCTGCTGGTCGGCGTCAGCGCCTGGGCAGGTGTGGCCAGCTGGTTCATTTTTGCGCGCGACGATCTTGCTGCGCGGATGATAAGGCGCGAAACGGCCCGTCAATATGCCTATGAAGACAGGATCGCGCATTTGCGCCAGGAGATCGACCGGCTTTCCAGCCGCCAGCTTCTTGATCAGGACAGTGTCGAGTATCGCCTCAGCGAGCTTGTGTCGCGCCAGACCCAGCTGGAGTCGCGGCAATCCATCGTCGCGACCATTGCCACTCAGATGAACACGATGCCGGCGCAGGCGACCGCTCGGGTCAACCCGAACACGACCCCCGTAGGAGCCTCCGCGCTCGGTTTTGCACCCATCATTCCTGGCCAGTCGGCCGGGCGACCAGTGCCCATGCCCGAGCCGCCGGCTTTGCGCGGGGCCGAGCGCCCTCTTCCGGGTAGCTTGCAACAGGGCTCGCTCTCGCAAGGCAGCCTCCAGTCCTGGCAATCCAGCGCCCTGCCTCAGGCCCGCACGGTCAGCGAGATTCTTGGTCATGTGCAATCGTCAATCGCGCAGGTCGAGGCCAGCCAGATCGCTTCACTATCACGCTTTGATGCCGGCCTGCATGAAACCGGCGCGGCCTTGCGCGCTGTCGTCAATGATGTGGGCTTGAACCCCGATCGCATCGCCACAAGCGCGGCTTCGCGCGCTCAGGGCGGCCCTTTCATACCGCTTGCAGTTGACCCTAAGGCCGGCCCTTTCGAGGCGACCTTGTCACGCCTTCAGCCGCAGATCATGCAGATTGAGCGGTTGCGCAGCGCCGTCGCATCCCTGCCACTGCGCCGCCCGATGCCCGATACATCCGAGATGACCTCCAATTTCGGATATCGCCTGGACCCGTTCACGCGCGGGCCGGCCATGCATAGCGGCATTGATTTCCGAGCGGAGCACGGCACGCCAGTGCGGGCTGCTTCAGTGGGCCGCGTGATCACTGCCGAGTATAGCGGCGGCTATGGCAACATGGTCGAGATTGACCATGGCAATGGGCTCTCAACCCGCTACGGCCATCTTTCGGCAATTCTGGTGGAGGAAGGCCAGACGATTGCATCCGGCACTGTGATTGGCCGTGTCGGATCGACAGGTCGTTCAACCGGCCCGCATCTGCACTATGAAACCCGCCTTGACGGCGACGCCATTGATCCGGCGCGTTTCCTGCGAGCCGGCCAGAAGCTGATGGCACGTGCACCACATTTGCTGAATGCGCCCGTGAAAACGCCCTTGGTGCAAGCCAACGCCAACTGAGCATGACGGCTCGGTTGGCTTATTCAATATCGCCAACATCGCCCACTGTGGTGCCATACACACGCTGGGCGAGGCTTGCCTCCATGAAGTCATCGAGGTCGCCATCCAGCACATCAAACGGGCTGGTCGATGTCTGGCCTGTGCGCAGATCCTTCACCAGCTGATAGGGCTGCAACACATAGGAGCGGATCTGGTGGCCCCAGCCAATATCGGTCTTGGAGGCAGCTTCCGCATTGGCCTTTTCCTCGCGCTTCTTCAGCTCCTGCTCGTAGAGCCTGGCGCGCAGCATGTTCCATGCGGTGGCGCGGTTCTTGTGCTGGGAGCGCTCCTGCTGACAGGCAGCGACAATACCTGTCGGGATGTGCGTGATGCGCACGGCGGAGTCGGTCGTGTTGACGTGCTGCCCGCCCGAGCCAGACGCTCGGAACGTATCAATCCGGCAATCAGATTCTTTCACATCAATGACAATGCGGTCATCGATCACAGGATAGACCCAGGCAGAAGAGAAGCTGGTATGGCGGCGCGCGTTTGAGTCGAACGGTGAAATCCGCACCAACCGATGCACACCGGACTCGGTTTTCAGCCGGCCATAGGCATTGTGCCCCTTGATCAGCAAGGTCGCGGATTTGATGCCCGCCTGCTCGCCCACGCTCTCTTCGAGCAGATCCACCTTGTAGCCGCGCCGCTCGGCCCAGCGCCGATACATGCGCAGCATCATCTGCGCCCAATCCTGGCTTTCTGTGCCGCCAGACCCGGCATGCACCTCAAGGTAGCTGTCATTGCCATCTGCCTCGCCAGAGAGCAGCGTCTCGATCTGACGGCGCGCGGCTTCTTTCTCAACTGCGCGGATGCCGGCTTCGCCCTCGTCAATGGCAGATTGGTCGCCTTCGCTTTCGCCCATCTCGATGAAGGTCACGGCGTCGTCGAGTTCGCGCTCCAGCTTGGCGATGCCGTTGATCTGGTCTTCCAGCATGGTGCGCTCGCGCATCAGCTTCTGCGCTTCAGCCGCATCATTCCAGAAATCCGGCGCTTCGGAGAGCGCATTCAGCTCAGCAAGGCGTTTCTGGGCAAAATCCCAGTCAAAGATGCCTCCTCAGCAGCCCTATGGACTGCTTGGACGCATCGAGAAGCGCTTCGATTTCGGCACGCATGTGTGAGATTTTCCGGAAAGTTCAGTGGCGCAAAACACGCACAAAGATTCTGTGTGATGGTTTAGATCGAGCGGGCCATGGCTGTAAACCCGGCACATGCCAACACCATGGTGCCATGCAGGCACCATGGCATGCGGGGTCAGTATAGCCCGCCTGTGCCTGAACCGACTGAACGCCCGGCGTCAGGCGCGACATTGCCGGCTCCGCCTGACGATACACCGAAGACGGAGTAGCTGTCCGGCGGTGCGGTGCCAGGCTTGAAAGCCTCGAGGATAGCACCGCCACCAGAACTGCGCATGCCCGAATTGGGGTCAACGCTGATCAGCTTGATACCAGCCGGCACGCGGAAGGGCGTCGCTGGCTTGTCCTTGAGCGCCAGCCGCATGAAATCGCGGAAGATTGGCGCAGCATATTGGCCGGCAGTGGCAGAGTCGCCGAGCGAACGCGGCTTGTCGTAGCCCATGTAGACACCCACGGCGAGATCCGGCGAGAAGCCGACAAACCACACATCCTTGGCGTCGTTGGTGGTGCCTGTCTTGCCAGCCAACGGCTTGCCGACATCCTTGATCACGGTTGCCGTGCCACGCTGCACAACGCCCTCGAGGATCGAGGTCATCTGGTAAGCAGTCAGCGGATCGAGCACCTGCTCGCGGTTATCGACGAGGCGAGGCTCGCGCTGGTTGGACCATTTGTCCGAGCCGCAGCCCTCGCACACCCGCTCGTCATGGCGATAGATCGTCGCGCCCCAGCGATCCTGAATGCGGTCGATCAAGGTGGGCTTCACCCGCCGCCCACCATTGACCAGCATGGAATAGGCCGTGGTCATGCGCATCACGGTGGTTTCGCCGGCCCCCAGCGACATGGCCAGCACAGGCAGCATGTCGTCATAGATGCCGAAGCGGCGCGAATACTCCGCCACCAGCGGCATGCCGACATCCTTGGCGAGACGCACGGTCATCAGGTTCTTCGAGAACTGGATGCCATAGCGCAGCGTCTTGGGTCCAACGAAGCGACCGTCGTAATTCTCCGGCTTCCACATGCCAAGACCGCCGCCCTGGTCGATCTCGATCGGGCCATCGAGAACAATCGACGACGGCGTGTAGCCATTGTCGAGCGCAGTCGCATAGACGAATGGCTTGAACGAGGAGCCGGGCTGCCTGAGCGCCTGCGTTGCGCGGTTAAACTCGCTCTGATCATAGGAAAAACCGCCGACCATCGCCAGAACGCGGCCCGTATAGGGGTCCATGACTGTGATCGCGCCAGAAACCTCAGGCATCTGGCGTAGGCGGAATTGACCCGCGCGCCCATCGATCGGCTCGACGTAAACAACATCGCCCGGCGTTACCACCTGCCCCACACGCCGGCGGGTCCAGCGCACGCCATCGGCGGGTACAACACCTGTCAGGCGCTCAGTGGATAGCTGCCCACTCGCCTCACGACGAGGCTGGAGGCCGACCTGTGCCTGATCACCACTGGCCGAGAGCACGACAGCGAGCCGCCACGGTTGCACGTCTTCGAGTGATTTGATTTCACCAATGGCCATGCCCCACTCACGGGCACCTAGCTCGATCTTCTGGATCGCACCGCGCCAGCCACGCGCCTCGTCATAGCGCACCAGGCCATCGACCAGAGCCTTGCGGGCCATCAGCTGATATTTGGGGTCAATCGTGGTGCGGACGGAAAGGCCGCCCTCATAGAGCCTCTTCTCGCCATAACGCTCCAGCAGATCGCGGCGCACCTCTTCGGCAAAGAAGCCGGCGGCAATGTTGTTGGGCGTTATGTTGCGTGGATTGACGCCGATCGGCTGCTTTTTGGCGGCGTCGGCTTCGGCCTTGGCGATGTAGCCATTGTCCAGCATGCGGTCGATCACCCAGTTTCGACGCTCGATCGCGGCCTCGCGATGGCGGAACGGGTGATAGTTGGTCGGAGCCTTGGGCAGAGCCGCCAGATAGGCCGCTTCCTGAATGTTCAACTCATGCAGGGATTTGCCGAAATAGTTCAGCGCTGCCGCAGCAACACCATAGCTGCCGGGCCCACCTGCTGAACCGAGGTAAATCTCGTTGAGATACAATTCGAGAATGCGATCCTTCGAATAGGTCGCCTCGATGCGCAATGCCACCATCGCTTCGCGAATCTTGCGGTCATAGCTGCGCTCTGAGCCGACCAGGAAGTTCTTGGCAACCTGCTGCGTAATGGTTGAGCCGCCCTGCTGACGGCGCCCGCTTGAGCGCAGGCTGGTCACGACAGCACGAGCCAGACCCTCGGGGTCGATGCCGACATGCTTGTAAAAATTCTTGTCTTCCGCCGAAAGATAGGCCGCAATCACCATCTTCGGCACGGCCTGGATCGGCACATAGAGCCGGCGCTCACGCGCAAACTCGGCAATGAGGCCACCATCGCCAGCATGCACGCGGGTCATCACCGGCGGCTCATAGTTCTTGAGCTGCGCGGAGTCAGGCAGTTCCTTGCTGAGATTCCATACAAAAACAGCAATGGCAGCCATGCCAAGCACAGCCACAATGGTGCCAGCAGCAAAAAGCCAGCCGAACAGCCTTAAAATCAGCCTCATGCCCGCATCAACTCCGCCGCATTTCGCGCATTGGCCTCACGCCGCGCTTCGATAGACTTGCAACACCCGGCTGGTTTGCCGGTTTTCTCTGCCGGATCAGCGTCAAAAACTCAA
>JBOFIL010000015.1:0-3960 GCA_051650165.1 Allobosea sp. | reverse complement strand
CAGGTGAAGGTGACCGCCACCACCACCGACAAGGTGCCCAACACCTCGGCCACGGCCGCCTCCTCCGGCTCAGATCTCAACGGCATGGCTGCGCTCAATGCCTGCGAGACACTCAAGGAACGGCTTGTCGGTTTTGCATGCGAGAAATGGGGCGTGCGCGCGGATGAGGTGGTGTTTGCGGGCGGGCGCGTGAGCGTGGGGCGCCAGCAGATGAGTTTCGGTGAGTTGGTGGATGCGGCTTACATGGCGCGCACGCAGCTGTCCGCCACGGGCTTCTACAAGACGCCGGAGATCCATTGGGACCGGGCCGCTGGTCGCGGAAATCCGTTTTATTACTATGCCTGCGGGGCGGCATGTTCCGAGGTCGCTATCGATACGTTGACGGGCGAATATAGCATCGAGCGTGTCGACATCCTGCATGATTGCGGGCGCTCGCTGAACCCGGCCATCGACATCGGCCAGATCGAGGGCGGCTTCGTGCAGGGCCAAGGCTGGCTGACCACAGAGGAGCTGTGGTGGGATGAGAAAGGCGTACTGAAAACCCATGCACCCTCCACTTACAAGATACCTGTTGCCTCGGATGCACCGCGCATTTTCAACGTGGCGCTGTGGGAGGGGTCGCCAAATGCAAAGCCGACTATTCATCGTTCAAAGGCCGTGGGCGAGCCGCCGCTGATGCTGGCCATCAGTGTATTGCATGCGCTCTCGGATGCCGTGGCGAGTGTGGCCGATCATCGGTTTTGTCCGCGCCTTGATGCGCCTGCCACGCCCGAGCGCGTGCTGTTTGCGGTGGAGCGCATGAAGGCGCTGGCGGGGAGCGCGGCATGAGTGACGGCCCCCTAGCGCCCGAGCTTCAGGACATGCTGGCTGCGGGCGAGCCCGTCGCCATCGTGGCCATCACGCAGGCCTATGGCTCCACGCCGCGCGAGGTGGGCGCAACCATGCTGGTTTCTCTCAAGCGCCTTGCCGGCACAATCGGCGGCGGCCAGCTCGAATTCCATGCCATAGACATGGCCCGCGAGATGCTAACTGCTGGCGAGGATGCCCGCGAATTGCCGCTGACACTGGGCCCGCACATGGGCCAATGCTGCGGCGGGCGCGTGGTGCTGGGCTTGTGCCGTGCCAGTGCGGATGATGTCCCCCGGCTTGCCGCGCGCGATGAGGCTGTTACTGGCGCACGCCCTACCGTGCTGATTTTTGGCGCAGGCCATACCGGCCGGGCATTGGCCCGGCAGATGGCGCTGCTGCCCCTGCGGGTGCTGCTCATCGATGATCGCGAAGCAGAGCTGGCGCAATGCGATGCGCCCATCGCGAAGCGATTGTTACCAGACCCTGAGGTTGCGCTCACCAATTCACCTGCTGGAAGCGCCGCATTGATCATGACGCATAGCCATGCGCTGGATTATCGCCTTGCCGAGGCAGCGCTTCGCGCGGGGCAATTTGCCTATGTCGGCATGATCGGCTCAGCCACCAAGCGCGCACGGTTTCTCGCGGGCCTGAAACGCAATGGCGGGGGTATTGATCTGAGCACGTTCCATTGCCCGATCGGGGGTGCAGGCGTAGCTGACAAGCGCCCGGAGATCATTGCTGCGCTGGCGGCGGCGGATGTGCTGCGGGCGGTGCTGGCTGCCCCGTCTTGCTTTGGCATGGGCAAATCCGGGGAGAACGCCGCATGAGCGCGATGCCCCGCCTGGAACTCAGGCATATCACCAAACGCTTTCCCGGTGTGCTCGCCAATGACGATGTGTCGCTCAGCATCAGGCCCGGAGAAATCCATGCGCTGATCGGGGAGAATGGAGCCGGCAAATCAACGCTCGTGAAGATCATCTATGGCGTGCAGCGCGCGGATGCCGGGCAGATGCTCTGGGATGGTCAGCCTGTCAGCGTCGCCAATCCGCGTGCCGCGCGCCGGCTTGGCATCGGCATGGTTTTCCAGCATTTCTCGCTGTTCGAGGCGATGAGCGTGATCGAGAATATCGCGTTGGGGCTCGATGAAGCGGTTCCGCGCGCAACGCTAGAAGCGCGTGTGCGCGAGCTGCTTGCCAGCTATTCGCTCCCGCTCGATCCGGCGCGGGAGGTGCATACGCTCAGCGTTGGTGAACGCCAACGCATTGAGATCGTGCGCTGCCTTTTGCAGAGCCCCAAACTCCTGATCATGGATGAGCCGACCTCGGTGCTGACACCGCAGGAGGCGGGGCGCCTGTTCGAGACATTGCGCGCCATCGCGGCCAAGGGCTGCGCCATCCTTTACATCAGCCACAAGCTTGGCGAGGTGAAGGCGCTGTGCGAAAGCGCCACCATCCTGCGCGGCGGGCGCGTGGTTGCAGAATGCGACCCGCGTGCCGAAACGCCGCGCCGCATGGCCGAGTTGATGATCGGTGCGCAATTGCGTGATGTCGCACGCGATCGGGCCGCCTTGGCCGATGGTCCGGTGCGCCTCAAGGTTGATCGGCTTACGCTCAGCCCCGATGCCGCCCATGGCATTCCGCTGCGCGATGTCTCGTTGCAACTGAGGGCCGGCGAGGTGCTGGGCATTGCTGGCGTTGCAGGCAATGGCCAGAGCGAGCTTGTCGCTGCGCTCTCAGGCGAGAGGCTGGCAACAAGCGCCGAGGTTGTTCAGCTTGATGGAAAGGATATTGGCCGGCTTGGCCCGGCCAGGCGGCGCGAGGCTGGCCTTTGCGCCGTGCCGGAAGAGCGCAATGGACATGCCGCCGTGCCGAATTTTTCGCTGAGCGAGAATGGCTTGCTGACAGCGCGCCACCGCCTGAACCTCACGCGGCGCGGAATGATCGATACCGGCGCGGCGCGAGACTTTGCCGGCGATGTGATCAGGCGGTTCGGGGTGCGCAGCACGGGGCCGTCAGCGCAGGCGCGCTCGCTCTCCGGCGGCAACCTGCAAAAGTTCATCATGGGCCGCGAGATTGGGCAGAAACCAGAGGTGTTCATTGTGGCGCAGCCAACCTGGGGCGTGGATGCCGGCGCGGCAACGACGATCCGCGAGGCCATTCTCGCACTGGCTGCGGGGGGCGCAGGTGTGCTGCTGATCTCGCAGGATCTGGACGAACTGCTTGAGCTGAGTGATCGCATTGCTGTGCTCAATGAAGGGCGGCTGTCGCAGGCCTTGCCCACGAAGTCGCTGAGCCTCTCCGAAATCGGTATGCTGATGGGCGGTGTTCACGCAGCATCATCTGCCGGAATGCAGGGCGAGGCAGTCCATGCGCCTTGAGATCGCGCCGCGCCGAGAACGCTCCTTGCTGCTTGATGCTGTCTCGCCCCTGGCCGCGATCCTGCTCACCATGCTGGCGGCGCTGATGCTGCTCTGGCTGGCCGGCTATGACGCGCTCAGTGTCACGCGTCAGATGTTTCTTGATCCAGTGCTTCAGCCGGCGCGGTGGGCTGACCTTGGCGTCAAGGCCGCGCCGCTGGCGCTGATCGCCATCGGGCTCTCCATCGGCTTCCGTGCCAATGTCTGGAACATTGGCGCTGAGGGGCAATACATCATGGGCGCGGTTGCCGGCACTGGCGTCGCGCTTGCCACGGCGCAAATGCAGGGCGCCTGGATATTGCCGGCTATGCTGCTGGCGGGTGTGCTGGGTGGCATGGCCTGGGCCGCCATCCCCGCAATGCTGAAAACACGCCTGTCCGTCAGCGAAATTCTGGTCAGCCTGATGTTGACCTATGTCGCCGTGCAGTTCCTGTTCTATCTGGTGCGCGGACCCTGGAAAGACCCGAAGGGTTTCAATTTTCCGCAGACCATCATGTTTTCAGGCGATCAGACGATGCCGATGATGATGCAGGGGTCGTTGCTGCATTGGGGCTTCGGGCTCATGCTGATCGTGGCGGTCATTGCTTGGGTGGTGATGCGCTTTTCCATCTTCGGCTTTGGTGTGCGTGTGATGGGCGAAGCGCCGCTGGCTGCGCGGCTCGGCGGATTTTCAGGTGAGCGCATTACTTTTGCGG
>JBOFIL010000014.1:0-2968 GCA_051650165.1 Allobosea sp. | reverse complement strand
GCGAGCGATAGGCCGAGACCACGTGCAGCGCTTCGCCCGAGCCCACCGAGCGATGCACCTCCCAGGCGACATCGAACAGGCGCGGATCAAACTTGATCTGGTCGTCATTGCGCCAATCCCGCAGCGCATGGTTCAGCTTCGCCAGCGCCGTGCCATCGTAATAGCCATTGCGCTTGAAGGTGACGCTCGTCTCTTCCTTGGTGTGCATGTGCAGGATGGTGAGGGTGCGTGTGTCGCCATTGGCAACGGCATCTTGCGTGCCGCGTGTGCCGGCCAGCAGCGCAGCCGCGCAGAGCGAGATCTTGAGGCAGGATTGGAGCCGCAGCCGCGCGGCAAGCCGTTTCACAACCCTCAATCTGGACGCCATTGCGGTCAACGCGCACCTGCAAAATAAACGCTTGCCGAACAAACGCTTGAGAAAATCCACTGACAGGACATCAACCGGCTTAGCGCCATCTTGCCAATCCCACCCTCAACTATCCGGCACCAGAAAATGACTGGAGAGCTTCCGGTCGCTCTGGTTTCGCCGAATGCCTCGCCGCACATTCGCTGCAAATGGTTAATTCAAGCTTGTCTGAGACCTGGCTGCCCCTCAAGTCCCCGCATTATCCATCTGCGTACTGGGAAATCATGGCAAAACCATGCCTCGCCATGTTGGGCCTGGGCATCCTTGGCATGGATGCCAATCAAGCCGGGCTTCAGCCGCGCAGGCCGAGTGCTGCCTTCACGCGGCGATGAAACCCGTAAATATCCTCATAGGTGGTCAGCTCGCCATTGGCCCCGACCACATGGGTCATGTAGGTCAGGTGCACTTGTATCGGGCGGGCAAAACGCAAGGTCCGCTCGCCGCCGCCAATCATGCCGCGCAGGCGCTGCTCGCTCCAGCCCTCTTCCTTGCCCAGCACCACTTCGCCGAACTTCATTGGCTGGTCCACGCGCACGCAGCCATGGCTGTAGGCGCGCCTGGTGGTGTTGAACAAATGCCGGCCCGGCGTGTCATGCAGATAGACGGCGTGTTCGTTGGGGAACATGAACTTCACATTGCCCAGCGCATTGCGCTCACCCGGGGGCTGGCGCACCGAGATGTTGTTGCCGTTGCGTGTCACCACATAGCCGCGTCTTGCGGCGTAATCAGGGTCAGCTGCCAGCCTTGGCAGAATTTCATTCTTCAGGATGGTCGGCGGTATGAACCAGGAGGGGTTCATCACGGCATGGTCCATCACGTCCGAGAAGATGGGCGTGGGGGTCTCGGGCTTGCCGACGATGGCGCGGGCCTGATGGATCACTGCGCCCTTGTCCATGACGCGGACGGTATATTCCGGGATGTTGACGAAGATATGCCGCTGGCCAAGATCGGCAGGCAGCCAGCGCCAGCGCTCCATCTGTGCGACGATGTCGCTGTCGAGCCGTGCTTCGCGTGAGGTTTCCAGCCCGTTGCCGAGTGCGCCGATGGTGGCGCCGCCCGCAATGCCGGTGACGCGCAGGCCAGCCGATTTCTGGAAGGCGCTGATCGCGCTCGCCAGATCACCGTCATAGGTGGTGTCATCGCTGGGGTTGAGCTTCAGCCGTGCGCGGATCAGTGGCACGCGCGCATCGCGCATGCCCACACGCAGCGGCGGGCCATCCGGGATGCGCACCATCGGCTCATCGGCCGTGCGGTCTTTCCGCAGTTCCGCAAGCTTTGCGCGCAAGGCGCGGTAGCTTTCATGCTGAGGATTATAAGCAGCCAGCGCTGTGTTTGCATTGCTCGCTTTTGACAGCTCATCGAGCACGGATTCAGCGCCCGGCAAGGCAAGCTTCGGCGTCATGTGCACCGAGAGCCGGCGCGGCTCAAGCCGCCCACCGCGTGCATCACGCGCATACAGCAGGGCCGCAGCTGAAAGGCGCAATTCTGCATCGACGCGCGCCTCGTCAGTGGCCGCATCAAGACTTGGCAATTTGTAATCAGCAGCGAACAGGCCGTCAGCTGGCGCATCTGCCAGACGCGCGGCAATCGCCTGCGCCTTTGCTCCAAAACCCTCGCCCTCAAACCAAAGCGGGGCGTTGTCGCGCTTGGCGTAGAAGCTCACGAAGGCCGCCCGCTCGCCGGCTGGCAGGCGGGCGATCGATGCCGCTACCAGTGGCGCACGTTCCGCGATCAGCGCTGCGAGCGGCGATACGCCGCGCGGCGGGGCTGCATCTGCGGCTACGGGCGGATTATCAAGACGCTCCAGCGCGCTGGCGGGTGGCGGCGGATAATTGCCCTCGATTTCAAGCACGGCGGCATGGCTGACGGGTAATTCGTAGGCTTCAACACTGCGTGCAGGCAGATCAGCCGAGGGGGCCACACTCGCCGTCGTGTTGCTTGCTGCGTCTGTCCGTGCCTGCTGATCATCAGCCAGCGCGATGCCTGAGACGCCCAGTGCCACGCAGATCGTGATGAGGCTGCCAGTCATGGTGAAGGCGCGGCCAAGCCTGTGCATGATCTTTCCTCAGCCCATTTCGATATGGCACGACGTAACGGCAGCTTTCTGCCAGAAATCAGCCGATTATCAAGCTGTGCAGAAGCCACAGTCCGGACAAATCAGGCCGCATCGGTCTCCTGCATGTCCGAATCATCGGCCAGGCCATAATCTTTCAACTTACGGTAGAGTGTTGAGCGCCCAATGCCAAGTTTGCGCGAAACCTCGGACATATGTCCGCGATAATGGCTCAGCGCGAACTTGATGATCTCTTTTTCAAGCTCCTCAAGCTTGCGCATATCGGTGCCTTCCAGGAGATCGAGCGCGTTGGGATCACGCACCGCCACCTGGATGATGCGGGGCGGCGCTTCCGATGCCATGCCGCCTTGCGCCAGCGGCGCTGGGGCAGGAGGAATGCGCACCTCGAAGCCATCCATCTGCGCCGCGATTTGTGGAAATTCCGCCAGCGTCAGCTCGTCGCCATCAGCCAGCACCACGCCGCGGAACATCGCATTCTCAAGCTGGCG
>JBOFIL010000013.1:0-6907 GCA_051650165.1 Allobosea sp. | reverse complement strand
ATATCGGACGGCATCAGATCGGGCGTGAACTGCACGCGCCGCGCATCGAGGCCGAGCGCTGCGCCCATCGCCTCGACAAGGCGGGTTTTTGCGAGGCCCGGCACACCAACCAGCAGCCCATGCCCGCCAGACAGCAGCGTGATCAGCGCCAGTTCGACCACCTGTTCCTGCCCGAACACCGCCTTGCCGATTTCGGCCTTGGCCTTGGCAATCGAGGCCAGTGTCTGCTCGGCGGCATCAATCACGGCCTTTTCCAGTATGATCGGTTCGGCCAAGTTGGCGGGCTTCTGGGCAGCGGATGGACTCATCGGGCTTTCTCCTGTCGCTTCTTGCAGCCTCACGACGCGGCTTGACCTCAGCATGACAGCTTGCGAGGCCACCACAAGTGGCGCTTCACTATGCTCCACATCCTCATCATGTATGGCAAGGATGGGCGCTGTCGATATGGATCAAGCATGGGCGTTAACGGCGAAAACAAGGCGGAGAATGCAAGCCCTGCACCAATGCAGCGGCTGATTGCCGCATTGGGTGCAAATCCTGCGACATTGCCACCTATTGAGCGCTGGAACCCGCCCTGGTGCGGCGAGATCGACATGGCGATCCATGCCGATGGGCGCTGGTTCTACATGGGCACGCCCATCACCCGGATGCCCCTGGTCAAGCTTTTTGCCTCTGTCATGAAGCTTGAGGATGGCCGCCATGTGCTGGTCACGCCTGTCGAAAAAGTCGGCATCCAGGTCTCGGATGCGCCATTTCTGGCGGTCGAGATGGCAATTCAGGGCGACGGCGCTGCTCGGCAGATCACATTTCGTACCAATGTCGATGATGTGGTGACAGTTAATGCGGCCCACCCGCTGCGCTTCGAGCTGGCTCCGGATGGAGGCTTGAAGCCCTATGTCCATGTCCGCCGCGACCTCTGGGCTCGGCTGACGCGGGCGCTGACCTATGATCTCATCGCGCTTGGCGAAGTGCACGAGGTGGATGGCCGACAGATGTTTGGTGTACGTGCGGGAGGGCAGTTTCATGCCGCGCAGGCCGCAGACGAGATTGGCGAGATCACATGAATGTGTTGACCGGAACGCATATTGATCTGCTGCGCGGCGCAAGGCTTCGGGCCGAGCCGCCGGCAATCGGTGATGTGATCGCGCGGCCGCGCGGTGATCATGATCACCAGGAACACCCTTTCACGCCTGTGGCTGAGGAGAGCGCCAAAGCCGCAGCCGTGCTGGTGCCGGTCATCGCGCGCGCAAATGGCCCAACATTGCTGCTGACACAGCGCGCAGCGAACCTCAGGCGTCATGCTGCGCAGGTGGCGTTCCCCGGCGGGCGGCTGGATGCAGGCGAGACGGTGCTTGCTGCGGCCTTGCGAGAAGCAGAGGAAGAGATCGGGCTCGCAGCCCGCTTCGTGCAGCCGCTTGGCTTTCTCGATGCCTATCTCACAGGCACAGGCTACAGGATTGTGCCTATTGTGGCCGAGGTTGATCCCGATGCGCCACTCACGCTGAACCCTGACGAGGTTGACGAGATATTCGAGGCCCCGCTCGATTTCCTGCTTGAGCCTGCCAATCTGCGCCGCGAGGGGCGCGAGTGGAATGGCATCTGGCGCAGCTACTACGCTTTCACCTATGAGGAACGGTACATCTGGGGCGCGACCGCGGGAATCATCAAGAACCTGCAGGATCGGCTCAGGTGACGGGATCACACATGCAAATGCTGGCTTGGCCGGCTGAAGGGCGACCAACATGATGCGCAGCCTGATCGAGGAGTTTCTGCTCTTCGTCCTGCCCTTCGCGTTTTTTGCGGGCTATCTGATCATCCGCAAACGCAACCCGATCGACATCGAGCATTGGCGCCCGCATGTCTTCATCCTGACCGTGACCGGGCTGGTGTTGGCCATCCTCTCGCTTGGCTTTGCAGGCGTGAACAATAAGCCTGCGCAAGGTGCCTTCGAGCCGGCGCACATGGAAAATGGCCGGCTTGTGCCGGGACGTTTCAAAGATGCGCGGTGATGGGGGCACCTTGAGCCAATCGCAAAAGGCTGCGCTGGCAACCCTGGTCAGCTCCGAGCCCTTGGCGAGTGTGCTTGGCCCATTGAACGGCGCAGGCGAAGAAGCTCGCATCGTGGGCGGTGCTGTGCGCAACACGCTGCTGGGATTGCCAGAGACCGACATCGACATCGCCACCACCTGCTTGCCGGAAGAAACCATACGCCGGGCTGAAGACGCAGGTTTGCGCGCCATTCCCACCGGTATCGAGCATGGCACCATCACCATCATCGCCGCCGGCAAGCCCTTTGAGGTGACGACGCTGCGCGAAGACATCGAGACTGATGGGCGGCACGCCAAGGTGCGGTTCGGGCGCGATTTCTCCCATGATGCTGCCAGGCGCGATTTCACCATCAACGCGCTGATGCTGGATGCAGATGGCGGGTTGCATGATGATGTCGGCGGCCTGGCAGATCTCGCCGCGAACCGATTGCGCTTTATCGGCGAGGCCGCCAGCCGCATCCGCGAGGATTATTTACGCATCCTGCGCTTCTTCCGCTTCCATGCCGCTTTTGGTGCTGGCGCGCCGGATGCTCAGGGGTTGGCTGCCTGCATTGCGGGCCGGGATGGGCTGGATGGTTTGTCGCGCGAGCGCATCAGGGCCGAACTCATCAAGCTTGTGAGCGCTCGCGGTGCGGTTGCGACCTTGCGTGCCATGTCGGGCGCTGGTCTGTGGCAGCGTGTGACGGGGGGTCTTTGTTATCCTGACAGGTTGAGCGCATTGGTGCATGCGCTGCCGGATGCGCTGCCGATCGAACGCCTTGCCGCTGCCAGCGTGCTGGTTCGGGGTGATGCAGACAGGCTGCGCGAGCGCCTGCGCCTCTCCAATGCCGAGCATGAGTTGCTAGCCAGCTTCGCCCGCACCTGCGAGGCTTTGCATGGGCAAGGCTGGCCTGATCCACCGCAGGCGAGGACATGGGCGCACCGTTTTGGCCTGCGCTCCATGCTGCTGGCTTTGGTCTGCGAGAGCCGGGGCGCTTCACCCGCGCCAATCGCGGCGCTCGCAAAGGTGGCACACGTGCCGCCCTTTCCCTTCTCAGGGCGAGATATGATCGCTGCGGGCATTGCAGCCGGGCCACAGATGGGGGTTGCACTGGCGCGGGCTGAACGCCTCTGGATCGAGGCGGATTTTCCGACGGATCAAGCCGCGCTGACAGCCCTCATTGCCGATGCTGTGCGCGGCTGATGCTCACCAATCCTTGATGTAATCCCAGAAGCCGCGTGTCTGGGTCTCTTTTCGTGCATCGACCAGACGGCGAGAGGCAACATGGCTGAAGGTCGTGGCGTGCTCGCGCAGATTATCCAGCTTGTCGCGGTGTTCTTTCAGCGCGGCCCGGCGCTCCTCGGGCGTGGGCAGCGCCATGATCTCCTCCCGCTTTGGCACGAACTTGTTCGAGAGTTCGATGAAGCAATTATGGATGCCGGCCAGCACCCAGTATGCCTTGCTCCAATCGACATTGTTGGGCTTGCCCGGCTCGGCGCGGATCTGGATGGAATTGCGCAGCGGCGCCTTGCAGTTGATCGTCGGCGGGTTGGCATTGACCCTGAACCAGATCTCGCCCACCGGGTCGAAATCATGTTCAAGCGGCTGTGTGGCCGCGTAGTCGATGTCAAACTCGACCTGTTTGACCAGCAACCTGATCTTGGCATTCCAATCCGCGACTGATTGCCTGTAGGCGCTTTCAACACCCCGGCGATACGTCACGTCCTCCGGCGTGTTCGGCTGCTTGCCCTCATCCTCGATGTCCCGGAAATAGAGCATGGTGTGGTTGATGCGGCCCGCCGTCATCTCATTGGTGGTGTTGTAGATGGTCTGCGCCCGCGCCATGTCGAGCTTGGCCCGGTCAATGCGCTGGTTCTCGCGCCAACTTTTATAGTTGAACGTCATCGAGATCAGGCCGCCAACCACCGAAGCCGTGATCAAAGTGATCACAGCCTTGGGCAATTCCGTCATCCAGGCTGAGGGCGCCTTGCCTTTGGCGGGCTCGAACAGCTCCACCCGGCCCTCCAAGGGGCCGATGGGCGTCTTGTCGATCTTGATCTCGAAGCTGCGCGCCCGCTTGTCAGTTTGGGGTTTCCCCTTTTCTTCCGGAACAGTCATGATCGCCCCCGTCACAGGCACAAGCCTGCCGTAGCGTCATACAATGATCACGAATCCCTGATCGTCAAGCATGTGTTGGGTGTGTGAGATTGAGGAGTGGTGCCGCTTGAGGGATTCGAACCCCCGACCCCCTCATTACGAATGAGGTGCTCTACCAGCTGAGCTAAAGCGGCATCCGCAGGCTTGGCCTGAAGCTGGGTTGCCAGCACTGGCCTTATCACGAAGCGGGAGAATGCAACTTATCTGTTGAGAAAGTCCTGCTTTGTATGGGCCAAGCCTCTAGCAGCCGGGCCCGTGATTTGGCAAGCGCACAGAGCGGCGAACAGATCGAGGTTTGGCCGCACGCAGAGCAAGGTCTGGATATGATGCACAACAGTGAAGGTATGCGCGATGCTGTCGCCACAGCGCGGGCAAGGGCGGGAGATGCGCCGCTATCGCCGGAAGGAGTGCTCGCGCTGCTCTCGCTATGTGGCATTGCCCATCAGGTGCATGCACATGAGGCCGTGTTCACCGTGGCGCAATCTGAGGCGCTGGATCACTCCCTGCCGGGTGCGCACAGCAAGAACCTGTTCCTCAAGGACAAGAAGGGTCGGTTTTTTCTTGTCAGCGCCCTGAAGGATACGCGCATTGACCTCAAGCGCATCCATGAGGTGCTGGGCGCATCGGGGCGTGTGTCTTTTGGCTCCGAGGAGCAGATGACGCGCCTGCTCGGCGTGAGTCCTGGTTCAGTCACAGCCTTCGCGGTGGTGAATGACCGCGCGGGTGATGTCACCATGGTGCTCGATGCCGGTTTCCTCGCGCATGAGACCGTAAATTTCCATCCCCTGATCAACACGATGACGGTGGGCCTCGCGCGCGATGATCTGGTGGCGTTTCTCGCCGCTTGCGATCACGCGCCGTGTGTTCTGGAGTTGCCCTCTCCACCAATGGGCGAAGGCTGAGCCTTGCCTCGCCCACCTGTATGTGGACAGCTGCATGTGGTCATCCACATATGGACAAGCGTGTCTGCGATGCCCATCTTTCTCCTGTCATTGTGCGCTGCCAGCGTGCAAGGAGGCGGTTGATCGTTGAAGCCTGAGGATAGCGGCGTCAGCGATGTGACAAGATCAACATGCAAGATGATGTGGCGGTGAACCGCCAGAGCGACAGGATACCTGACGATGCTGATTTCTGGCGCAAATGAGAGCGACACATCACACGCCCCGGCGGATGATGGCCTCATCAAGGACACGACCACGCAGGGCTTCCGCGCCGATGTGGTGCAGGCTTCGATGAATGCTGTGGTGCTGGTCGATTTCTGGGCACCCTGGTGCGGCCCATGCAAGCAGCTGACCCCCGTGCTGGAGAAGGTGGTCAAGGCGGCGGGCGGCAAGGTCAAGCTCGTCAAGATGGACATTGACGCGCATCCCGAGGTGGCCGGCCAGATGGGCATCCAGTCGATTCCGGCCGTCATCGCGTTCCAGCGCGGCCAGCCGGTCGATGGTTTCATGGGTGCCTTGCCCGAAAGCCAGGTGAAGGGCTTTCTGGAGCGGCTGATCGGCCCGGTTGGGCCCGGACCTGTCGCGGAAATGCTGGCCTCGGCGGATCAGGCCGCTGAAGCAGGCATGCCCGCTCAGGCCATGGAGCTGTATGCAACCGTGATGCAGACAGAACCCACCAATGCCAAGGCGATTGCCGGCATGGCAAGGCTGCATCTGGAGAGTGGCGAGATCGAGCAGGCGAAGGGCTATCTCTCGATGGCCGAGGTGGTTGAGGGCAAGGTGGAAGACCCGGCCCTGACTGCTGTGCGCGCAGCGCTGGCTCTGGCCGAGCAGGCGGCGGATCTGGGCGATATTCCCGAACTTGAGGCCAGGATCGCTGCCAATGGCCGCGACTGGCAGGCGAGGTTCGATCTGGCGCTGGCGCTGAATGCGCGTGACAGGCGGGAAGATGCTGTCGATCAGCTCATCACCATCATCCGGGCTGACCGGGCGTGGAATGAGGATGGTGCGCGCAAGCAGCTTGTCCAGTTCTTCGAGGCCTGGGGCCTGCAGGATGACGAGACGATAGCCGGGCGGCGAAAGCTGTCTGCCGCGCTGTTCGCCTGACCACAGAAGCAGGAGACATGCGATGCCCATGAACAAGGCCTATAGCGGGCCGGGGGATTGCCCGGAGGTCATCCCGGTGTTTCCGCTTGCCGGCGCGCTGCTGCTGCCGCGCGGGCAATTGCCGCTGAATGTCTTCGAGCCACGTTACATGGCGATGATTGATGATGCGCTCAAAACGCATCGTGTCATCGGCATGATCCAGCCCGATTCCGAGGATGAGGGCGCAAGCACTGTTCCTGCGCTCTACACCGTGGGCTGCGCCGGCCGTATCACGCAGGTCGCCGAGACGGGCGATGGGCGCTATGTGCTGCAGCTCACGGGCATCAGCCGTTTTCGCGTGCTCAGAGAACTCGGCACCTCAACGCCCTATCGGCAAGTGCATGCGGATTATGCCCCCTATCTGATCGATTTCGAGGCCCGCGCCGGCGAGGATGAAGTGAACAGGCAGGGCTTGATCAAGGCTTTGCGCGATTTTGCCAAGGTCAATGACATGCGCATCGACTGGAAAAGCGTCAACGACGCTCCCAATGAGGCACTGGTCAACGCGCTGGCCATGATGTCGCCCTTCGGCCCGCGCGAGAAGCAGGCGCTGCTGGAGGCGCATGATCTCAAGACCCGCACCGAAGTGATGATTGCCATTACCCAGATCGAGCTTGCGCGCTCGGGCAATGATC
>JBOFIL010000012.1:0-5372 GCA_051650165.1 Allobosea sp. | reverse complement strand
GACAACCACGCATGGCTGGGGGCGTGATGTCTTCAGCTTCGCCATCGCCCTGCAAAACCTGCTCTGGGGCGTCGGCCAGCCTTTCGCTGGTGCGATCGCCGATCGCTACGGCACATTGCGCGTGCTCTGCGTCGGCGCAGTGCTCTATGCGCTCGGGCTTGTGGTGATGGCGACATCAACTTCGCCCGCGACCATGACGCTCGGCGCAGGCGTTTTGATCGGCTTTGGCCTGTCAGGCTGCTCGTTCAATCTGGTGCTTGGGGCTTTCGGTAAACTGCTGCCGGAAAAATGGCGACCCATGGCCTTTGGGGCAGGCACGGCGGCGGGCTCGTTTGGCCAGTTCCTGTTTCCGCCCTTCGGCAATCTGATGATCGAGACGCTCGGCTGGCAGCAGGCGCTGATGGTGTTCGGCATCAGCGTGCTGTTCGTGCTGCCGCTTTCGCTGGCGCTCGCCACGCGGGCCATCGGCGCAGCCGGGGCCAAGGCCGAACCCTCCCAGACCATTGCTCAGGCGCTCTCCGAGGCCTTCCAGCACCGCTCGTATGTGCTCTTGGTGCTTGGTTTCTTCACCTGCGGCTTCCAGCTCGCCTTCATCACCGCGCACATGCCGGCTTACCTGAAGGATGCCGGCCTGCCGGCCTGGGTTGGCGGCTGGACCTTGGCAGTCATCGGCCTCGCCAATGCAGCCGGGTCGCTCTATGCCGGCTGGCTCTCGACGCGGATGCCCAAGCGCTACATCCTGGCCTTCATCTATTTTGCCCGCTCGGCCGCCATCATCTTCTTCCTGATGATGCCGCCAAGCCCGACAACAGCGCTGATGTTCGGCGTGTTCATCGGCCTGCTGTGGCTGTCCACCGTGCCGCCAACTTCCGCGCTGGTGATGGTGATGTTCGGCACGAAATACATGGCGATGCTCTATGGCTTCGCCTTCTTCTCGCACCAGCTGGGGGGCTTTCTGGGCGTGTGGCTCGGCGGGCTTATGTATGAGCGGCTCGGCAGCTACGAGATGGTCTGGTGGCTGTCGGTCGCGCTGGGCATCGCCTCGGCGGTGATCAACCTGCCGATTGTCGAGGAGCCGGTGAAGCGCCCCACGCCCCAGCCAGCCTGAGCTGGGACGCCAAACGCCTCAGCCCGCGCTCTGCGCCGTGGCTTCATCAACAACAGCCATGAGTGACTTGATCACGCGCCAGATGCAGCCCGTGCCGAGGAACAGCTCGCGCTTGTCATCGCCGGTGACGAACTCGCAGATATAGCCATTGAGCACCACGGTGATGGTGAGCTTCAGCCCGCCATCGAGCACGAAGGTGGGCTTGGCGGCATAGACCGCGCCGAGCAGCTCGCGGGTGAATTCGCGCATTTGCGGCAGCGTCAGCGTGGCGAAACGTGCATTGTCACGCGAGCGGTTGAAGGCGAACACCGCATCCAGATGAAACGCCGACATGCCCTGGCACACGATGACCATATGCGTGACCGGCTTGCCCTCCGGGAAGAGGAAGGCGCGCTCATCAAGCTCGATCTTGACCGTGGAGCCTTCTTGCGCAGCAACGGCAAGCGGGGTGAACTGGATGGGGGTGGACATGCGCAGCGGCCTTCCTGCAAAATTATGAACGTCTCGCGATGACACTAAAATGGTGGGGCAAAGCCCCGAACCACAACCTTCGTTCAACTCGCGCAGACCGCGTATGCAACGTAGCTATACATGGAAGCGGCTTGTTGTGAAATCATCCGCCGGCGATCAGCGTTAATACCCCAGGATACAGGAACTCCACCATGGCAAGCTTCAAGGCCCTGAAACTCTCCAAGACCGAAGCCGGCCAAAGCGCGGAATACGTCGACTTCGACGAGGCCGAGCTGATGGAGGGCGATGTCACGGTGCGTGTCACGCATTCCACCGTGAACTACAAGGATGGCCTCGCCGTCACTGGCAAGGGGCCCGTTGTGCGGCGCTGGCCAATGATCCCCGGCATCGATTTTGCCGGTGTGGTGGAAAGCTCCTCGCATGCCGATTGGAAGCCCGGCGATGCCGTCATCCTCAATGGCTGGGGCACGGGGGAAACACATCTGGGCGCCTATGCGCAGAAGTCGCGCGTCAAGGGCGACTGGCTGGTGCCGCTGCCTGCCGGCATGAGCGCAGCGGAAGCCATGGCCATCGGCACGGCAGGATACACCGCCATGCTCTGCCTGATGGCGCTGGAGCGCCATGGCCTCACACCCGCCAATGGCCCGCTGGTGGTCACAGGCGCTGCCGGCGGCGTCGGCTCTGTGGCAATCACGCTCGCGGCGAAGGCCGGCTGGCATGTCATCGCCTCCACAGGCCGGCCGGAGGAAGGCGATTATCTCAAGCGCCTCGGCGCATCTGAGATCATCGACCGTGCCGAACTCTCCGCGCCTGGCCGCCCCATGGGCAAGGAGCGCTGGGCGGCGGGCATCGATTCCGTTGGCTCTCACACGCTCGCCAATGTGCTCGCCATGACGAAATATGGCGGCGCGGTCGCGGCTTGCGGCCTGGCGCAAGGCATGGATCTGCCATCCTCCGTTGCGCCCTTCATCCTTCGCGGTGTCGCGCTGCTGGGAGTCGACTCAGTCATGTCGCACCCCTCACGCCGCCGCGAGGCATGGGGCCGGCTTGCGAAAGAGCTTGACCGCGATCTGCTCGCCTCCATGACCACCACCATCGGCTTTGACGCCATCCCTGCCACGGCAGAGGCAATCCTCGCCGGCAAGGTGCGCGGGCGCGTGGTGGTCGAGATCGGATGAGGTCTACCCCACCACCACATCGAGCCCCAGATCGAGCACCGGGGCAGAATGGGTCAACGCGCCGACAGAAATCATGTCGACGCCAGATTCAGCAATAGCGGCCACGCTCTCCAGCGACACCCCGCCCGAGGCTTCCGTGCGCAATGAGCTAGCGCGCGCGCTCGCCTTCACGCGGCGCACGGCCTCGGCCAGCATGGCGGGCGTCATGTTGTCGAGCAGCACGACATCGGCCCCTTCCGCAATCACCTCGTCGAGCTGATTGAGGTTATCCACCTCGATCTCGATCTTGACGAGATGCCCCGCCGCCCTCTTCGCGGCCTTCAGCGCCGCTGCGATGCCGCCCGCAACCGCGATATGGTTGTCCTTGATCAGGATGGCGTCATCCAGCCCGAAGCGATGGTTCATGCCGCCGCCGCAACGCACGGCGTATTTCTCGAAAGCGCGCAGGCCCGGCGTGGTCTTGCGCGTGTCCACAATGCGCGCCGAGGTGTGACTGACCTTGGCGACATAGGCCGCTGTCAGCGTGGCGATACCAGACATGCGCCCGAGGAAATTCAACGCGATGCGCTCGCCTGATAATAGCGCACGGGCATCGCCCTCGATGCGCGCCAGCTGTGCGCCTGCCTTCAGCGCCGCGCTATCGTTGGCGAGCGCCGTGAAGGTGAGCGGCGCATGAATTCCTGAAAGGGAGTGCGCCTCAGCCGATTGGCGGAACGCCTCGCGCGCCAGCGGCATTCCCGCCAGCACGCCTGCTTTTCGCATGGCGATCACAGCTGTTGCGGGCCTTCCCGCGGGGATGGTGGCGAGTGTGGTGATGTCGCCCGCCCGGCCAAGATCCTCATTCAGTGCAGCATGGATGGCATCGCGGATGAGGTGCGGGTTGAGTGTGCCGGTCATTTCCAAAATCTCATCATGATCAAACTCCCGCAGCTCTGCGCTCAGCGCTCGCGCTTCCGGGCGCACCAAGCGTGATGCGGCTTGGGGTCGCGAGGCGCGGATTGGCATCTGGGAAATCCTTGCGCATATGCCCGCCGCGGCTTTCCTTGCGCGCGGCAGCAGCCGCCGTGATCAGCAAGGCCGCGCTCGCCATGTTGATGAGCTGCGAGCTTTCCGCCGTGATGGCTATCCGCTGAAGTTCGCGCGCGGCGCGCGCCAGCCCTGCGCCATCACGCACCACGCCCACATCGGCGCTCATGTTGGTGCGCAATTGCCGGATTGCGGCCTTGTCCAGCTTTGTCGGCAGGCATGGCCCCTCGCCTGTCAGTTTCACGGGCCGTGCCTTCTTGGGCAGTGTGAGGGTTGCGCCTTTCAGATGCTCGGCGATACGCGCGCCGAACACCACAGCCTCCAGCAGCGAGTTGGAGGCCAGCCGGTTCGCGCCATGCAGCCCGGTGCAGGCGGTCTCGCCCGCCGCGTAGAGCCCCGGCAGCGAGGAACGGCCAAACGTATCCGTCAGCACGCCGCCCATATGGTAATGCTCGGCTGGCGCGACCGGGATCACTTGCGCCACCGGGTCAATGCCGGCTTTGAGGCACGCCGCCATCACGGTGGGGAAGCGCTCGGGAAACTCCGCGCCAATCGCCTCGCGGCAATCGAGATAAGCTCCGCGCCCGGCGGAAATCTCGGCGAACACACCGCGCGCCACGATGTCACGCGGGGCAAGCTCGGCGTCCTTGTGCAAGCCCAGCATGAAACGCTGGCCGGCCTTGTTGACGAGGATCGCGCCATCGCCCCGCAGCGCTTCCGTCGCAAGCGGTGCAGGGTCAACGCCAATGCTCAGGGCGGTGGGATGGAACTGCACGAACTCGGCGTCCGCGATCACCGCGCCGGCCCGCGCCGCCATGGCAAGGCCCGCGCCGCAGGCCTCCGGCGGATTGGTGGTGATGGCGTAAAGATGCCCGACGCCGCCGGTGGCGAGAATGGTGGCCGCTGCCGGGAAGGCTGTGGCACTCTCCGCCATGCCGCTCTGACCACGCGCCAGCACGCCAGCCACCACACCATTCGCCATCAGCAACTCTTCCGCGACGAAGCCTTCCAGCACGGAGATGGAGGGCGTGCGCCGCACAGCCGCGATCAGCGCCTCCATGATCTTTGCACCGGCCATATCGCCGCGCACGCGCACCACGCGGTGCATGGAGTGCGCCGCCTCGCGCGATTGCACCAGCTTGCCTTCAAGATCACGGTCAAACGGCACGCCGTAGCCCAAGAGATCATGCACACGCTCGCTGGCTTCGCTGGCGACCAATTGCGCCACGGCGGCATCCACAATGCCAGCACCCGCAGCGATGGTGTCAGCGGCATGCGCCTCGGCGCTGTCACCATCAGACATAGCAGCAGCAATGCCGCCCTGCGCCCAAGTGGAGCTTGCGCCCTGGCCAAGCGGCAAGGGCGAGAGCACCGTGCAGGGCCGAGGCGAAAGCTTCAGCGCCGCGAACAGGCCGGCAAGCCCGCCGCCGACGATAAGGATGGGGGGATTTGGCATCACATTCTCCGCAATGACCGGGCAAGTCGGCCATGGCAATCAGCCTCACATCACCAGATTGACCATGCGCTCCACCGAGCGGCGGGCGCGCACCGCGAGCGCGGGGTCGATCAGCACCTCCTCACGCATGTAG
>JBOFIL010000011.1:0-2083 GCA_051650165.1 Allobosea sp. | reverse complement strand
CCTCATGCACACGCTCGCAGCCCGTAAGGCAAAGGCGAATGTCGTGGGTGCGATTGGCCTTGTGGAAAACATGCCGGATGGCAAGGCGCAGCGCCCCGGCGATATCGTGACCTCACTCTCCGGCCAGACCATCGAGATCATCAACACAGACGCCGAAGGGCGCTTGGTGCTCGCCGATGTGCTCTGGCACGTCAACGAAACGGTGAAGCCGCGCTGGATGGTCAATCTCGCCACACTCACCGGCGCAATTCTGGTGGCGCTTGCGCATGAGCACGCCGGCATGTTCGCCAATGAGGATGCGCTGGCTGGCCGCCTGGACGCCGCCGGCAAGGCAACCGGCGAGAAGGTCTGGCGCATGCCGCTCGGGCCCGAATACGACAAGATGATCGATTCGAAATTCGCCGACATGAAGAACTCGGCGGGGCGTTATGGCGGCTCGATCACTGCCGCGCAGTTCCTCAAGCGCTTTGTCGGCGAAACGCCCTGGGCACATCTCGACATTGCCGGCACCGGCATGGGCTCGCCGCAGAATGACATCAACAAGAGCTGGGGTTCGGGCTGGGGCGTGCGCCTGCTCGACAAGGCGATTGCCGACGAGATCGGGTGAGGCTGCACGTTTAAAATGACCGAAGCCTGGTTCTATCACCTGCAACGCCAGCCGCTGGAACGCGTATTGCCCGTGCTTCTGGAGCGCACGCTGGCGCGCGGCTGGAAGGCCGTGGTGCAGGCAGGCGGCGAGGAGCGTCTGGCTGCGCTTGACGACCATCTCTGGACATTTTCGGAAGAGAGCTTCCTGCCCCATGTCACGGACAAGGAAGCAGACGCCGCTTTGAACCCGATTGTGCTGACGCTGTCAGACGAGAACCCGAATGGGGCGCAGGTGCGTTTCTGCGTTGATGGCGTCGGCCTTCCACAAGAAACGACGGGCTATGAACGCTTGATGCTGATCTTCGATGGCAATGATGATGAGGCTCTCGCCAGCGCTCGCTCTGAATGGAAAAGGGCGAAGGATGCGGGGCTCAGCGCCTCCTACTGGCAACAGGATGAACAAGGAAAATGGGACAAGAAAGCATGAAACGACAATCTGTTACAAATTTTGGTTCATGCATTTTTCTTAGCGTATTTCTTGGCGGCTGCGGCATGGAGCTCTTCGGCTCAAGTTTCACCTCGACGCCCGCCGGCACGACCACATCCTCCGCGCGTATCTCCAACAGGGAAGCTTTGCTGACGCCGGAAGGCGTGTGTGAGGCCGATGTCAGCCTTGATCCCGCGGCCTTGCGCACCCGGCCCACCGAGATCGCGCCTGGTATTGGCGAATGCGACCTCGTGCGCCTCAAGGCCAAACGCCCGACTGATGTGCTGATCGGGCAGGGCGGTACAGGCCAGCGCGAGGCGCAGGTGCTCTACGCCGAGCCCGGCGGGCGTGAGATTTACATGTTCACTGATGGCAAACTGGCGCGGATCATCAAGCCGGGGCAGGGATGATGGCGAGCATCGCAAACGTCACGCCGCTATCGTGACGGCCGCGCGCTCCTGTTCGGCGCGATCAAGCGGGAAGCGCCAGATGATCGCGATTGCGGCGAGTTTCAGCACCACGGACAGGCCGGCATAAAGCCATGCCAACGCGTTCAGGCCCGTTTCGGTCTTGATGCCCGCACCGGGATCAAAACCCGCAAAAGCGAGCAGCGGGAAGGCGATGCCCACCCCTGCCGCCAGCGCCAGCTTGCTCGCCAGCGCCCAGATGCCCAGAAACAACCCGGCGCGCTCCTGCCCCGTTGCAGCCGTATCGACATCGATGACATCGGCCTGAATGGCGGCGGGCAACACCACATCCGCCCCCAGCGCGAGGCCCGTGAAGGTGCAGATGATCGCGAAAGGGAACACATCGCCCGGCCCGAGCAAAAGCGCTGCGGACAAGGCAACAGAGGCCATGCCCATGCCATAGCCCCAGGCGCGATGCTTGGATGTGCGGCGTGCCAGCCACAACCAGAATGGTACGCCGATGACTCCGCAGGTGAAATACAGCACAAGCAGCGGCCCGGCAGCATCACGCGCACCGAGCCGGTCGCCCACGAAAAACAGG
>JBOFIL010000010.1:0-1238 GCA_051650165.1 Allobosea sp. | reverse complement strand
CAGCAGCCACGGCAGCCATCACCACGCTTTCGGGCGGGTCCGCCACCACATCGGCATAGAGCGCGGTCTCGATGCCGGCGCGGGCGAGATGCTCCAAAGCTGGCGCGACTAGACCCGCTTTCACCAGGCCAGCATCGCTGACCACCAGCACCTTGGGCCCAAGCTTTGCCGCCGCAATCTCGTCGATGCGGGCAACCGCGCCTTCGCCGAAGATGATCGACGGCGTGGTGTTGAAGGAAAAGGGCGTGATGCTCATCTGGCCTGCTCCGGATCAGCGGCTAATCGCCCGCCTTGTCGCTGGTCTTCTCTCCTGCCGATTGTTCGGGCACGCCAAGCGCCTGCGCAAGCCGCAATTTCGCAGAGCCGGGCCGCAGCGGCTTTTGCTGGCTCTCATGCGGGGCCCAGCCAGAGAGCCAGACCATCTCGAACGTCGCGCGGATGCGCCCATCCGCATCGGCATAATGCGCCGCGTAATGCCTTGCCGCCTCCATCCAGAGCGCGCGTGGCGCGGCGCGTTGTGGGCGCTCGTTAAGCGCCGCCGTCAGCCCCATGGCGCGCAGATCGCGGATGAGGCCGAACATATCGCCATAGCGCACGGTGACGCTCTCGACATCGGCGACCGGCAGCGCAAACCCCGCCCGCTGCAACAGCGCGCCCATGTCGCGCAGATCAGCGAAGGGCGCGACACGCATCGAGGCACCGCCCGTCAGGCTTGCTTCGGCGGCGATCAAGGATTGGCGCAGTTCAGTGAGCGTCGAGCCGCCCAGCAGGCAGGCCATCAGGAGCCCATCCGGCTTCAGCGCCTGACGGATTTGAGCCAGCGCGCCCGGCAGATCATTGATGCCATGCAGCGCCAGCAACGACACCACGCAATCAACGCTCGCTGACCCAAGCGGCAGCGCCTCTGCCTCGGCGGCAACATCGCCGGGCTGCAACGGCGCACCTTGCGGCACAAGCCGAACGACACGCCCGGCACGCCTGCTGGCAAGCATTGCTTGCCGCGCCAGATCGACCGGGCTTGCCAGATCAACGGCCATCTCGAAGCGGCGCGTTTGCGAGAGTGTCATCAGCCGCTCAGTCAGATCCTCCGCAGCGCGCGCCATGAGGAAAGGCTCGAAGCCCTGCGCATGGGCGCGGGCGAGCCGGCGCGCACCAAGCGCACGGTCAAACAACAGAGGCGGGCCGGAGGAGGACATAGGATGCCTCAAAGCATCCCTCACTGAACGCAGCAAGCTTTT
>JBOFIL010000009.1:0-9499 GCA_051650165.1 Allobosea sp. | reverse complement strand
GACCCAGGCGTCGCCGCCGGGTGCCTTGGTGATCTTGTAGGGAACAAGATCCTTGTCCTTCTGCGTCATCGGATCATTGAAGGTGCGGCCAACCAGGCGCTTGATCGCGAAGAAGGTGCGCTCCGGATTGGTCACCGCCTGGCGCTTGGCCGGCTGGCCGACAAGGCGCTCGCCATCATCGGTGAAGGCAACAATCGAGGGCGTGGTGCGCGCGCCCTCGGCATTCTCGATCACCTTGGGTGTCGAGCCTTCCATGACCGCGACGCAGGAATTCGTCGTTCCAAGGTCAATACCAATGACTTTTCCCATGATCCCTTAACCTCCAAGCAGATCGAACCGGGCCCCGAAGCGGCCCGGCCCTGGGTGCTCGGCCCCCGCACCGCCTGATGGCAGCCACACGGGCCTTCGCATGATGATCGTTCGCGAATGATTTCGCGGGTTCGGCGCGTATATAGGGAGGGCGCTGCCATGCTTGCAAGGTTGACACAGCAATTGCGTGAGGCTTCAGCACATGAAAGCTGCACTGGAAAGCCGTCCTTGAAAGCTGCACTTGCGCCGGGAGGCCTGTGAGGCCACAAAGCACCAACGGGCCGTGGGAGAGACAGGGCGGGACATGCGGGCGGATATGCAGGCGTTGACGATGCCGATCATCAGGCAGGCCACATCGTGGGCGCTGGCAGCAATGGCGCTTTGCCTGTGCAGCCTTGCCGCCCTCGCGCAGCCCATGCAGCTGCCGGGCGCGCAGGCCCCCTCTTCGGCAGGCACACAACAGGCACCAGCGACAAGCGCCGCCCCTGCCAGATCCGGCAACACAGGCGAGCCACGCAAGCGAGCAGAGGCACCCGTGGTCGCCGCCGGAACGGAAGAAAAGCTGGTTGGCAGCGCGCTCAAGCGCAATGGCGCGCTTGGCGAGGCAACCCTGATGAAGCGCACAGGCGGCTATGGGCTGAAGCTGTCCGCTGACGGCTTCCAGATCAACAACCTCACCGAACCCTGTGCCGTCTCATTTGGCGACCAGCCGATACCCGTGACGAGCATGGGGCGGCCAGCCGGGTCGCCACGCTACAAGCTCGAAGCACCCATCTGCCCGATGGTGTTCGATGTGCTCAACGGAGCCATCATGGTCAGCGAGCCGGCACAGCCATGCATGATCGAGGCTGCCGGTTGCCGTGTTGACATGCGAGGCATCTGGGGGCCAAACAGCGCCTCTCTTCCCGGCCAGGCCCGGGACATCGAGCGAGCGAGGACACAGGCCGAACGTTCTGTGCGCGAGAATTACCGGCTGCTGATCGCGCGGGCCGAGCGCAATGACCAACGCCTGATCGCCCGCGAGCAGGCTGGCTTCTCGTCCGAGCGCGAAGTGGCCTGCCGTGAATTTTCGCGTGAGGCCACGCACGGCTTCTGCGCTGCAAAATTCACCGAGGCCCGCGCCACGGAATTGCGCCGTCGCATCACCGGCAAGGATGAACCGGCGGAAGCGCCCAAGCCAAGGCCGCGCCCGAGACCGCCTGTTGCGCCAGCGCAGGCAGCGCCGCCACCATCTATCCAGTAGTCATCAGGGTGAGACTACAGGGCTGATTTGCCTGCTTCCCAGCCCAACATCGCGCGCTTGCGCGTCAGGCCCCAATGATACCCGGTGAGCTGGCCGGATTTGCCGATGACACGGTGGCACGGGACCACGAATGAGATGGGGTTTCGGCCCACAGCCGCGCCCACAGCGCGCGCAGCCCCCGGCTTGCCGATGCGTCCGGCCAGATCGCCGTAGGTTGTCATCCGCCCCAGCGGGATCGAGAGCAGCCCCTCCCAGACGCGTATCTCAAAGTCCGTGCCGATCATGACGACGCGCAATGGGTGGCAGACCAGCCATTCCGCCGGATTGAAAATGCGCGCCGCGAAGGGAGCGGTCGCAGCATCGTCGTGGATGAGGCTCGCGCCCGGCCAGCGCCGGCGCATATCGTCCAGCGCGCCCTCGCGGCCGCCCGCCGGCTTGCCATCATCCTGTGCGCGGCCCGGCCCCTCTTTCACATCGACCCAGCCAAGCCCGGCAAGCCCGCGCGGCGTTGTCACCACCAATGTCTCGCCAAAAGGTGAGGCGTGGAAGCCATAGCGCAGCGCAAGGCCCGCCCCGCCGGCCTTCCATTCGCCGGGCGACATCGCCTCATGAGTCACGAACAAATCATGCAGGCGACCCGGGCCAGACAGGCCAAGCTCGAAGCTGGCATCAAGCAGATTGGGCTCTGTGGGGAGCACGCGGCGGGCCTGATCAAGCGTCACAGCCGCCAGAAAATCCTTGGGTGTGAGCCCGCACCAGCGCCGAAACAGATGATGCGTCTGGGTCACGCTCAGGCCCACCGATGCGGCAATCTCCTCGACGCCCGGCTGATCGCGCCAATTCTCGCTGATGTTGCGCACAATCGCCTGCACGATGGCGTAATCGCCCGCAGCCTCATCGCTCAGGGGCTTGAGCTTGCTCTCGAAAGAGGACGGGGATTGGGCAATCGCATTCATGGCGGGCTACCTTCATATCTGCGTGCATCATCGCAGCGCCGCCACCATGCGCAACTGGCGCGGCAAGTGAAACCCGTTTTCTGGAAATGCGCGCTATCAGCGCCTGGCTTCTGCGAGTGCTTTCCTGAAAGCATCTGCGAAGCTCTCGCGCTCGGCGGGTGAAAGCTGGCTTGCGATGGTCACGCTCTGGCCGCGCGAGACGAGCGCAAGGCCCAAGACACCGAACTCATCGTCACGCTTCTCTTCCATGCGGGTCCAGGCCGGATTGAAGCGCCATTCGCGTGCCTCGCCTTTGGGCGAGACCTGCCGCACCAACACCTCGATGCGCGAGACAACCACCTCTTCCATGGCACGGGCTTGAGCAAAATTCACACGGAAGGCGATGTACAGCGCCAGAAGATCGAGGCCAAAAAACCCCGCCACCGGCCATGCTCCCAGCACCATGAACGGGATTGAGGAGACAATAGTGGCAAGGCACACCAGCGTCATCACCAGCCGGAAACCGCGCTTTCCAAGCGAACGGTGCGGCGTGATCACAGCCGAAAACACTGGCCGGACAGAATCCTCGGCTGAGAAATGGGCGGAGAAATCGGGTTGTGGCGGATGCATCGGGCTGCAATGTGTGGGAAGCCGCAGGGCAGGATAGCCCTTAGCCTCTTCACAGGACATAGACCAGACATGGCCCCCCGTCAGCCCTCCACAAAGCCGCAGGCAAGCAAGAAGCAAGTCAGCAAAGCGCAAGCTGGCAAGATGAAGGTGCGGCCAGCATCGGACGTCACTGAAATCTTCTCGCGCCTGCGCACGCAAAACCCGGAGCCCAAAGGCGAGCTGGAGCATGTCAATGTGTTCACGCTGCTGGTGGCGGTGGTGCTCTCCGCTCAAGCGACAGATGCCGGCGTCAACAAGGCAACGCGGGCTTTGTTTGCCGTAGCGGATACGCCAGAGGCGATGCGCGCGCTCGGTGAAGAGCGCCTTACGGATTACATCAAGACCATCGGGCTCTTCCGGACAAAAGCGAAGAATGTCATTGCGCTATGCGACAAGCTGATCGCGGAGCATGGCGGAGAGGTGCCGGCGGACCGCGATGCGCTGCAGACGCTGCCCGGCGTGGGGCGCAAGACTGCCAATGTCGTGCTCAACATGGCCTTTGGCCAGCCAACGCACGCCGTCGATACCCATGTGTTCCGCATCGCCAACCGCCTCCGCATCGCGCCGGGCAAGACGCCGATTGCCGTCGAAATGGGGCTGGAAAAGGCAGTTCCGCCCGAATTCGCGCACCATGCCCATCACTGGCTGATCCTTCATGGGCGCTACACCTGCAAGGCGATCAAGCCTGATTGCGGAGCTTGTGTGCTGGTGGATCTGTGCGACGCGCCCGACAAGCGCGCTGTCTGAATAGCCCTCAGCCGAACACCATCAGCCAAACACCAAAAGCCCCGCCAGCCCGGCCGAGCCGACGATAATTCGCCACCACGCGAACGGCGTGAAACCGTGCTTCGAGACAATCGCCAGCAGCGAGCGCACCACGATGAGCCCGGCAACGAAGGCGCAGGCAAAGCCGATGCCGATCAGGATGGCCTTGTCGGCATTCAGGGTCTTGTAGTTCTTCAAGAGGTCATAGGCGAAGGCACCCGCCATGGTCGGCATGGCGAGAAAAAACGAGAACTCTGCCGCCGCACGCTTCGAGACGCCCATCAACATCGCACCGACAATGGTCGCGCCGGAGCGTGACGTTCCGGGGATCATGGCAAGGCACTGGAACAGGCCGATCTTGAGATAAACCGAGAGCGGCAGCGCGGTCGCATCATCATGGCGCACCTCGAATTCGATCTCGTCCATCACCAGCAACACCAGACCGCCGGCAATCAGCATGCAGCAGACGAGGAACGGGTTGAACAACACCCCCTTGATGAAGCCATGCAGCATCGCGCCCAGCAGCGCCGCCGGCATGAACGCGACCAATACGCCGAGCACAAAGCGCCTGGCGCTTTCGTCCGATGGCAGGCGTTTGGCGATGTCGATCAGCTTGCCGGCATAGACGATGAGGATGGCAAGAATGGCTCCGAGCTGGATCAGCACCGCGAATGTCTTGCCGAAATCATCATCGCCAAGGCCGAAGAAATGCTCCAGCAGCAGCAAATGCCCGGTGGAGGAGACGGGGATGAATTCGGTCAGCCCCTCAACGAGGCCAAGGATCGCCGCTTTGATAAAATCCATCTGCCCCGCCCGCCTTGTGAGCCCGTCTTGCGTCTGTCTTGTCTGCCCATAAATCGCCACCCGCCAGAGTTAACGAAGGGTTCACGCTGATGCGCAAAGCCGATGGGTGACGGGCGAATCAGGTTGTCGGCGACCCTTGCGCAGTTCTATACGCGACGCCAACGACACACCCAAGATTCCCCTCATTCGCTTGACTGGATGAACAACACATATGGCGACCCTCTACCACGCGCCGCTATGCCCGCATTCGCGCTTTATCCGCCTCATCGCGGCCGAGATGGGGCTTGAACTCACCCTGGCGGAAGAGCGCGCCTGGGAGCGCCGGCGCGAATTCCTAATCCTTAATCCAGCCGGCGAGACGCCTGTGCTGCAGGAAGAGACCGGGCTTGTCGCGATAGGTGCCACCACCATCGCCGAGTATCTCGATGAGACGCGCGGGCTCTCGCTGGGCGAACGCCGCATGATGCCGGAGGGTATTGAGGGCCGGCTTGAGGTGCGCCGCCTGATGGACTGGTTCCATGGCAAGTTCTTCACAGAGGTCTCTGGCCCGATGGTGTCGGAAAAGATCAACAAGCGCTTCCAGCGCCCTGAAGAAGGTGGGGGCCCGCCCGATATGCCGTCCCTGCGCGCAGCACGGACCAATGTCCGCTATCATCTGAAATACATTGGCTGGCTGCTGGAGCGTCGCGAATGGCTTGCCGGCGACAAGATGAGCTATGCTGATTTTGCCGCAGCGGCGCATCTGTCCTGCGCCGACTATCTGGGCGATGTGCCCTGGAGCGAGGATGAGGCCGCCCACGCATGGTACGCGAGACTGAAGTCGCGCCCGAGCTTCCGCCCGATCCTGATGGACAAGGTGCCGGGCATGCCCCCCGCCGCGCATTACGCCGATCCAGATTTCTGACCGAGGCAGATGCGTCTCCTGCTGGAAAACTGAAGGCAGAACTTGGCGAGCGCGCCCGCGCGCTTGGCTTCGATGCCTTCGGCATCACCACGCCGGATGCCATTCCAGATGCGCCCGCCCGGCTCGCAAGCTGGCTGGAGGCCGGCCACCAAGGCGATATGGACTGGATGGATGAGCGCAAGGAGCAGCGCGCCAACCCCGCCACACTCTGGCAGGAGGTGCGCAGCGTCATCATGCTGGGGGTGAGTTATGCGCCCAGTGAAGACCCAATGGCCGATCTGGAGCAAGGCGATGTTGCCACGCTCTCGGTCTATGCCCGCCGGCGCGATTATCACGATGTTATCAAGGGGCGGCTCAAGGAGTTAGCCGGCTTTTTTGCGGCGAAAGCTGGCGCTGATGTGAAGGTGTTTGTCGACACTGCGCCCGTCATGGAAAAACCGCTTGCTGCCGCAGCTGGCCTTGGCTGGCAGGGCAAGCACACTGTGCTGGTTTCGCGAAGCCAGGGCAGCTGGCTGTTTCTGGGTGCGATTTTCACGACCGCCGAACTGCCCACCGATGAGCCGGCACAAGACCATTGCGGCAGCTGCCGGCGCTGTCTCGACATCTGCCCGACAAATGCCTTCCCCGCGCCCTATCAGCTCGATGCGCGGCGCTGCATCGCATATCTCACCATCGAGCACAAAGGCACGATTGATGCGGCCTTGCGCCCCGGCATAGGCAATCGCGTGTTCGGCTGCGATGACTGCCTTGCGGTGTGTCCCTGGAATCGCTTCGCGAAAGCCTCGCAGGACACAAGACTGGCTCTGCGCGATGATTTGCGCGGCCTGTCACTGGCTGAGCTGGCCAAGCTCGATGACGCGACCTTCCGCAAGCTTTTTGCCGGCACGCCGATCAAGCGTACAGGGCGGGATCGCTTCCTGCGCAATGTGATGATTGCCATCGGCAACAGCGGCGATACTACGCTTGCCAAAACGGCAAGGGCCGCGCTTGGCGATGCGTCGCCGCTGGTGCGCGCCATGGCGGCATGGGCACTGGCGCGGCTGGACCCGGAGGCCGCCAAGAAGCTCGCGGCAAGCGCCATTGCCGGCGAGAAAGATGCCGATGTTCTGTCCGAATGGCGCGCTGTCTTGAACGGCGAAGGCGAGATGATTGCATGAGGTTTGTATCATGAGGGGTGCTTCATGAAGCTCGTCATTCTTGGCCTTGGCTACAGCGCCAGTGCTTTCCTGCACGACGTTGCGGATCGCTTTGACCGCATCACCGTGACGGTCCGTGACCCGGCGCGTGCGCGAGAAATGAGTGGCGGCAAGGTTGAAGGTGTTGCGTTTGATGGAAACACCATGCCACCAGCTTTGGCCAAAGCCATCGCAGAAGCGGATGCGATGCTGGTGTCGATCCCCCCCGGCCAGATGGGCGACCCGGCGCTTCGGCTGGTGTTGCCGGCTATGGAGAATGCTGCTGACCTGAAATGGGTCGGCTACCTCTCGACCGTGGGCGTCTATGGCGACCATGCGGGAGCATGGGTCGATGAGGCCACACCTTGCCGGCCAGTGAGCGCACGCAGCATTGCCCGGCTTGAATCTGAGCGGGGTTGGCTGGGCCTGGCGCACTTAAATCGTGCCGTGCAGATTTTCCGCCTCTCCGGCATTTATGGTCCCGGACAGAATGCCCTTGAGAATCTTCGCGCAGGCACTGCGCGACGTCTCATCAAGCCGGGACAGGTGTTTAACCGCATCCATGTTCACGACATTGCAGTCGCAGCGGCCTATTGCATGTGGCGTGTACTCTCTAGCGCTGATGCGCCGGCAATCATCAATGTCACCGACAATGAGCCGGCTCCGCCGCAGGATGTTGTTGCCCATGCCGCCATGCTGATGGGCATCATGCCGCCGCCCGAACAGCCCTTCGAGACGGCAACGCTCTCACCAATGGCGCGCAGTTTCTATGGCGAGAACAAGCGCGTCTCGAACCGGTTACTCACACAGCAGCTGGGCTACAGCATGCGCTATCCGACCTATCGCGAGGCGCTCGCGGCGCTGTGGAGCGAGATACAAAGCGGCAATTAACTAGGCAGCGTAACGCTCGCCTTCCGCGCCATAGTATTCGACATAGCGCGGGTCGATGGCGCTGACAGGCAAGATCACGAGCACATCCGTGGTGCCGAATTGACGGTCCACCACGGCATGCTCGCCAAAGCGTGCGCCGATCTTGAGGTAGCCCTTGATTAGCGGCGGCAGCTTGCGAAGGGCCAGCTTGGGTTCGACACATGAAGCCGGCAGGTGATCCATCGAGACCGCCAGATGTGGATGCGCCTTGACGCTCCAGGCATGGTCAGCCCGCGCATGTTGATGCAGGAACGAGAGCGCCAGCGCATGAGCTTTTGGATCAACACCTTCAAAGCTGGCGCAGCCGATCATCGCGTCAATCCGGTGATGGCGGACATAGGCCCAGATGCCATGCCAGAGCAACTCAACTGTCTTCTTGTCACGATAGGGCGCAAGCACGCAGGAGCGGCCAAGCTCGAGGAAGCGCTTATCCGGGTTGGCGTCGATCAAGGGCGCGATGTCGAATTCGCCTTGCGAGTAAAAGCCGCCATGGCGCGCTGCCACGTCCTGCCGGAGAAGGCGGTAGGTGCCAACCACCTTTGGCCTCTTCTGGCCGCGCGCATTGACCGCATCATGATCGATCACCAACAGATGATCACAGATCGCATCGTAGCGATCGGCATCGTAGCGCAGGATGAAGTTCTTCGCATTCGGGCGGGCGGCCATCTCCTGGTAGAATACCTTGAATCGCAGGCGTTGTGCGCGCCACAGATCCAGCGGATTGCGCGCAAGCCGCACCTCAAGAGCGCCCCTGCGGCCAAGTGTGGCCGGCAAAGATTGTGGCAAAGGCGCGTGGCGTGCAAAACCAAAAGCGCTCAGGAACTGGCCGGGCTGGGGCCGCGCGCCGCGCCGGAAAGTCAGGTCTGACCAGAAGGCATTGGACATCGTGTAGGATCAAGCTCCCGCTAGCTGACCCTTTTATGCCTATATCAGCCTGACGGGATTGTGACAGACAAACGACCGGAAAATGACGCCGTCAACGATACAATGCCGGCTCAGGCCGCCTCTGTTGCCGGCTTCGCAGCCCCGGCAGCATCCGCCTTCATCCGCGAAAGGCGCTTCAGCCAGGCAACGAGCCTTGGCCGGTCAATCGGTTTGGGCAAACAATCATCCATGCCAGCGCCCAGCGCCTCGGCCACATCTTCAGCGGCGACATTGGCGCTGATGCCGATAATGGGTATCCGGCATCCATCCCCACGTGCGGCCTCGGCGGCGCGGATGGCGCGTGTGGCGGAGAGCCCGTCCATCTGCGGCATCCGCACATCCATCAGCACAAGATCGAAGGGCGCGCCCTCTGCCCAGGCGCGCTCAGCCTCGCCAAGCGCAGCGCGGCCATCGCGCGCCCAGATGGCGGTCGCGCCTTCGCGCTCCAGCATCCGCATGGCGATCATGGCGTTGATGTCATTGTCCTCGGCCAGCAGCACACGCAAATCCACGGCCTGTGTCAGTTCGCCCGTTGCCGTATCGGGCACGACAGCATCGCGCGTCCTGCGCGCAGTCAACGTATCGATCAGACTCCGCGCCCTGACCGGGCGCACGAGATGACCCGTAAAACCGGCATCCGCGGGGCGTCCCAGCGCGCGGCGCTCCTGAGGCGAGATCACCACAAGAATGCTGGCGATGCCTTGCTCCAGTGCGGCATGACGCAGCGCCTCTGAGGCCTCTGCCCCGAGCGCATAATCAATCACCAGGGTGTCCGGCTTCCTGCCCTTCATGAGAAACGCGGCGCTGGCCTGCTCAAGCTGCACATCAGCGCCGGCCAATT
>JBOFIL010000008.1:0-2138 GCA_051650165.1 Allobosea sp. | reverse complement strand
GTGCATCATGCCGAGGTTGTCGCGCTCCGGGTTGGCGAGCCGTTTGGCTCCATCGTGCTGGCGGTGGCGGTCACGGTCATCGAGGTGGCGCTGATTGTCTCGATCATGCTCGGCGGCGCACCCGGAGCTGAGACTGTGGCGCGCGACACGGTGTTTGCCGCTGCCATGATCGTGCTCAATCTGATTGTCGGTATGTGCCTGCTGGTGGGTGGTAGACGGCATCTGGAACAGGCCTTCCGCCTTGATGGCACCGCTGCGGCGCTGGCCGTGCTAGGCGCATTGGCGACACTGGCGATGATCCTGCCGAACTACACCAAGACGCCGGGGCCGTTTTATTCCAATGCCCAGCTCGTCTTTGTCGCGATTGCCTCGCTGGTTCTCTATGGCGCATTCGTCTTCATCCAGACCATCCGCCACCGCGATTATTTCGTCGCCATCGGCCATGCGGCCGATGAAGAGGGGCATGACGCCGAAAAGCCGAGCGATGCCGTGGCCTGGCGGGGGCTTGCGTTGCTGGTGATCGCGCTTGTTGCCGTGATCCTGCTCGCCAAATTCCTCTCCAGCCCGCTTGAAAAAGGCATTGCCGCAGCCGGGCTGCCGCCTGCTTTCATCGGCGTGGTCATTGCCATGATCGTGTTGTTGCCAGAGGGCATCGCGGCGGTGCGCGCTGCCGCCGGCAACCACATCCAGACCAGCCTCAACCTCGCGCTTGGCTCGGCACTGGCGAGCATTGGCCTGACCATTCCGGTGGTCGCCATGGTCTCGATCATGACCGGCAAGAGCATCGCGCTGGGCATTGGCGGGGAAGAGACCGTTCTCCTCATCCTCTCGCTCTTCGTCGCGACCATCACGCTTGGCACAGGCCGGACCACGGTGCTGCAAGGCATTGTGCATCTGGTCATCGGCTGTGTGTTCATCTTTTTGGCCGCAACCTGAAGGGGCGCAAAGCCTCACGGGTTGAACCGCGCTGAGACCGCCCCATGTCATGACATAAGCTCAGTCCATCCCGAATCGAGGAGATCGCCATGCTCATCGCCAGGACGCCGCTTTCCAGCCGCCTTGCCTTGATTGGCGCCTTGCTGGCCTTGCCAGTGGCCGCGCTGGCGCATCATGGCTGGGGCGGGTTCGATACCAGCAAGGTGCTCGATCATTCCGGGCAGATTGCCCGCTCCACCTATGCCAACCCGCATGGCACGCTGTTCATGGCGAAAGACGGCGCGGAACTGACCATCGAGCTTGCGCCTGTCAGCCGCATGGAGGCGCGGGGGCTCAGGGCCGAGGATGTCGCGCCCGGCAAATCCTTGCGGGTCTATGCCTATCAGAACATCGGCAACCCGAAGGTGTATCGCGCTGAATGGGTCGAGGTCGCGGGCAGGCGCATCGAATTGCGCTGAGTTTACTGGCTGAAGGCAATCCAGCGCCCCAGTAGCAGCGCAATCACCCACCCGCAGAGCGAGGCGATGCCCGCAAGCCGCCCTGTGGCAACAGCCGCGGCAAGCCCCAGCTGCTTCACCCGCCATTCGAACGCGGCAGCATTGATCATGGCCAGCGCAACCACAAGCAGCTTGGCCTGCACCACCTGATTGGCCAGATACTCTGCGGGCTTGGCCGAGATGAGCAGCGCGCCTGTTAGCACAACCAAAGCCAGACCCAGCCGGGCGAAGCGGCGCAGAACCGCTATCGCAGGCAGGTTCAGCACGGCGAGCCGTCCCATCAGCCTGAGATCGACGATCAGGATCGGGCCGATCAGCAGCGCGATACCTAACACATGCGCGGCGGACACCAGTGCATAGACCGGGCTGGAACGGGCAACACCAGTCAGCGCGCCCAGCCCCGCCAGCAACTCGATCACCATATCAGCCACGCGCAGCTCTCCCCCTCGCCAACATACGATTCATGACATTTTGCACCAAGACTTTACAGAGCGGCATTTTTGGCGTTGCCTTGGGTCAGATGGCAGCGGGCCGCCATGTGGCTGCTGCGGTTGCTTGTCAGACAGGTTGCGGAGTGTGTCATGCGTGCAATGCTGAAACTGCTGGCCTTTGCCATGTTGTGGTTGGGCGCAACGCTGCCGGCCCATGCCGGTCTCACCGCCCGCGTCGATCTTTCCACCCAGACCATGCATGTCACCACCAGCG
>JBOFIL010000007.1:0-5519 GCA_051650165.1 Allobosea sp. | reverse complement strand
CTGCCGGTGCTGATTCTGGGCGGCTTCACCTCAATCCCCGGCGCGATTGTCGGCGGGTTGATCATCGGCATCGGCGAGAAGCTGGGCGAATTCTACTGGGGTCCGCTTGTGGGCGGCGCCATCGAGACATGGTTCGCCTACATCATCGCGCTGGGTTTCCTGCTGGTCAGGCCGCAAGGCCTGTTCGGCGACAAGATTATTGAGCGAATATAGGGGACGGATAGCGATGTTTTACCGCGAGGCCGGCCAATACAAGACAAGCTACGCCGCAGATCGGGCCGTATTCCCGATCCTGCAGGACCGCATCGGCATTGCGGTGATCCTGGTGATCGCCGCGATCATCATTCCGTTCTTTGGATCAGACTTCATGATCTCCTCGGTGATGATCCCGTTCCTGGTGTTCTCGCTCGCCGCCATCGGGCTGAACATCCTGACAGGCTACACCGGGCTGATCTCGCTTGGCGCTGGCGCGTTCATGGGTGTGGGGGCCTATGCCTGCTACAAGCTGACGACGATTTTTCCGAATGTGAACATCATCATCTGGATCATCACATCCGGCTTCTTTGCCGCGGCCATCGGCGTGGTGTTCGGCCTGCCATCCTTGCGCATCAAGGGCTTCTATCTGGCGGTCGCCACACTCGCCGCGCAGTTCTTTCTGCAATGGTGCTTCGTGCGCATTCCGTGGCTGTATAACTACAACGCCTCGGGCGCGATCGAGGTGCCGGAGCGCACCATGTTCGGCATCATCATCACGGGCGCGCGGGCGCAGCCTGAGGTGCGCTATCTGGTGCTGCTCGCCATCGTGGTGCTGCTGACCGTGATTGCCGCCAACATCCTGCATTCACGCATTGGTCGCTCATGGATGGCAGTGCGTGACATGGACATCGCGGCCGAGCTGATGGGCATCCAGCTGCTGCCCGCCAAGCTCCTCTCCTTCGCTGTCTCGTCGTTTTACTGCGGCGTGGCGGGGGCGTGCATGATGTTCCTCTGGTATGGCGGCGGCGAAGCGAATGATGCCTTCAACATCAACCAGAGCTTCAACATCCTGTTCATGGTCATCATCGGCGGGCTTGGCTCGCTGATCGGCTCGTTCTTTGGCGCAGCGTTCATCTCCTCGCTGCCAACCATCCTGAAATTCGGCCTGCCGGCCATCGGCATTCCCATTGGGGGGGCGTTCGCGGAACACCTCACGCATATGCTGGTGGGCGGGCTGATCATCGTCTTTCTGATTGTCGAGCCGCATGGCCTCGCGCGGCTTTGGCAGATTACCAAACAGAAGCTGAGGGTCTGGCCGTTCCCCTATTAAATGAGGGGGCGGTGATGGGGTTAGAACCGCTTGCGGCGCGGGGCGCGGCGCAGGCATGATGGCAGCCAAGACGGGCAACAATGCCCGCCACGGCAACAGGGAGAGAAATGATGATGAAGAAATGGATGATGGGTGCGGGGCTTGCCGCGCTGACAGCCGCAGGGTCAATTGCCCCGGTGCAGGCGCAGGATTCGATCTATGTGCCGCTGCTGACATACCGCACCGGCGCGTTCGCCGGTTCGGGTATCCCGATTGCAGACGGAATGCATGACTATTTGCGCATGCTCAATGAGCGCGATGGCGGCATTGGCGGCGTGAAGCTGACCATCGAGGAGTGCGAAACCGGCTATGACACCAAGAAGGGTGTGGAGTGCTATGAGGCGGTGAAGGGCAAGAACCCGGTTGTGGTGAACCCCTACTCCACCGGCATCACGCTCCAGCTGATCCCCAAGGCAGCTGTCGACAAGATCCCGGTGCTCTCGATGGCCTATGGCCTCTCGGCCTCGGCTGATGGCACGGTCTTCCCGTGGATATTCAACCCGCCGGCAACCTACTGGGATGGCGCTTCGGTCATGGTGCGCTACATGGCCAGCCGTGAAGGCGGCATGGACAAGCTCAAGGGCAAGAAGATTGGCCTGATCCATCTTGATGCCCCCTTCGGCAAGGAGCCGATACCGGTTCTGGAGAGCCTCGCAAAGAAGTATGGTTTCGAGGTGAAACTCTATCCGGTCGCCGCTGCTGACATGCAGAACCAGGGCGCTGTCTGGCTCAACATCCGCCGTGACCGGCCTGATTACATCTACAATCAGGGCTGGGGCGCGATGAACCCGACAGCCGTGAAGGAGGCCATCAAGAATGGCTTCCCGATCGACAAGCTGGTGGGTGTCTGGTGGGCAGGCGGCGATGATGATGCCCGCGCGGGCGGCGCAGAGGCCAAGGGCTACAAGGCCCTGAACTTCCATCAGGCCGGCGCGAACTTCCCCGTCATCCAGGACATCGTGAAGCATGTCGTGGACAAGGGCTTCTCGAAGGTGCCGAAGGATAAGGTGGGCGAGAACCTCTACAACCGCGGCGTCTATAACTCGATGCTGATCGCGGAAGCAGTTCGCACCGCGCAGACCATCACCGGCAAGAAGGCCGTGACCGGCGAGGATGTCCGCAAGGGCTTCGAGGCGCTCAACATCACGGAAGCACGCCTGAAGGAAATGGGCATGGAAGGCTTCGCAGCCCCTGTGAAGGTGACCTGCAATGACCATAACGGCCACCACAAGGTGTTTGTCTCCGAATGGGATGGCACCAAATATGTGAAGGCCTCCGACTGGCTCGAGCCACTGAAGGACGAAGTCCGTCCGCTCATCGAGGCTGCCGCCAAGGACTATGCCGAAAAGAATGCCGGCTGGCCCAAGCGCACCGAGCCCTGCGCCGGACAGTCATGATGTGAGCGCTGCCCTTCTCCCCTTGCGGGAGAAGGTGTCACCGAAGGTGACGGATGAGGGGTGAATAAACGCCTGTTACCCCTCATCCGGCCTTCGCTTCTGCGAAGCCCACCTTCTCCCGCAAGGGGAGAAGGAAAGGAGCAAAACTGAATGAACGCCGCCCCTGCTCTTGCTGCCAGCACTGCCCGCCCGATCCTGGCGGTGAACAATATTGAGGTGATCTATGATCATGTCATTCTGGTGCTCAAGGGCGTTTCGCTCACGGTGCCGGAGCGCGGCATTGTGGCGATCCTCGGCGCGAATGGCGCAGGCAAGACCACGACGCTGAAGGCCATCTCCAACCTGCTCAAGGCCGAGCGCGGCGAAGTGACCAAGGGCAGCATAGAGTTCAATGGTGAGCGGGTTGACCGCGAGACGCCGAGTGATCTGGTCAAGCGCGGCTGCATTCAGGTGATGGAGGGGCGGCACTGCTTCGGCCACCTCACCATCGAAGAGAATTTGATGACCGGTGCCTTCACCCGCCGCGATGGCAACGCCGCGATCCGGCGTGACCTTGAGAAAATCTACGAGCTGTTTCCGCGCCTCAAACAGCGCCGCACCGCCATGGCCGGCTACACGTCAGGCGGCGAGCAGCAGATGTGCGCCGTTGGCCGCGCCATGATGTCGAAGCCCTCCATGATCTTGCTCGATGAGCCCTCGATGGGTCTTGCGCCGCAGATCGTTGAAGAGATTTTCGAGATCGTGAAGCGGCTGAACACTGATGAGGGCGTATCGTTCCTCATCGCCGAGCAGAACACCTCGATGGCGCTGAAATACGCCACCTATGGCTATATTCTCGAAACTGGCCGCGTCGTCATGGATGGCGAGGCCAAGATGCTGCGCGAGAATGAGGACGTGAAGGAATTCTATCTGGGCGTGGCCGAGGGCGCGAAGAAATCCTTCCGCAATGTGAAAAGCTACAAGCGGCGCAAGCGCTGGCTGGCGTGAAGCTGCGGCCTCAACACGCTTGACCAACGGCAGGCAAAGCGCCACCTCTGGCCCATGCCAATTCTCATCGCGCTAGCCGCGCTTCTGTTCATTGCGCTGATCTTCGGGCCGCAGCTCTGGGTGCAGCATGCCCTCAAGACGCATGGCGTGCAGCGGCCCGATCTACCGGGCACGGGCGGCGAGCTGGCTCGCCATCTGCTGGATGAGGCGGGGCTCGACGATGTGCGGGTTGAGTCAACCGAAATCGGCGATCATTACGACCCTGAAATGCGTGTCGTGCGGTTGTTGCCGCAGCACCTATCCGGCAAGTCCATCGCGGCGGTCGCCATCGCCGCCCATGAGGTGAGCCATGCTGTGCAGCATGCGCGCGCCGAGCCGGGCTTCATGCGGCGCATGATCGTGGTCGAGCGGATTCTCTGGATCGACCGCATCGGCATGGTGGTCCTGCTCTCTGCGCCCTTGTTGCTGCTGGTGCTGAAAACGCCGCTGCTGCTGGGCCTCCAGCTTGCGGCGGGCTTTGCGCTCATGAGCGTTCGGATTCTCGCGCATCTCGTCACGCTGCCGATCGAGTTTGATGCGAGCTTTGGCAAGGCGCTGCCCGTGCTGGAGCGCGGCGGCTATGTTTCACCCGCCGATATGCCTGCCGCGCGCACGGTTCTGAAGGCCGCTGCCTGGACCTATGTCGCCGCCGCGCTTGCCACCTTGCTCGATGTGGCGCGCTGGTTCAGGATCATCCGGTTCTAGACCCCATGACACCAAGGAAGCACCCGTGATGACACGGCATTTCGACAGCTTCGAAACCCGCGATGCGACTGCGCGCGCCACCTCGCAATTCGCGCAATTGCGCATGGCGCTCGGTGCCGCGATGCGTGCGCCCACCTATGCAGAGACGTTGAAAGGCATCGACCCGCGCGATGTCACCGATGCCACATCGCTGGCCCAGCTGCCGATCCTGCGCAAATCGGATCTGCCGGCATTCCACAAGGCGTCGCCGCCTTTCGGGGGCTTTGTGCCGGCGCATCTGGGCGATTTCGGTCGATTGATGACCTCCCCCGGCCCGATCTTTGAGGCAGAGGGGCGCGAAAACGACCCTTGGGGCGCAGGCAGAGCCTGCTTTGCCGCCGGCTTCCAGTGTGGCGATGTCGCGCTCAATACGCTGAGTTATCACATGACGCCCGGCGGCTTCATCATGGACTCTGGCGCGCGCGCCGCTGGCTGCGTTGTCATCCCGGCAGGCCCCGGCAACACCGAGCAGCAGCTGGAGTTGATCGGTGCCTATCAGCCAGCCGCCTATTGCGGCACGCCGGATTTCCTCAAGATTCTGATCGAGGCCGGTGATGCTGCCGGTAAGCCGGTTGCCAGCTTGAAAAAGGCACTCGTGTCCGGCGCGGCCTTCCCCCCTTCATTGCAGGAATGGGTGAAGACGCGCGGCATCGACGCGTATCAGGCCTATGCCACCGCCGATGTCGGCGTCATCGCCTATGAAACCAGCGCCCGCGAGGGGCTGGTGGTGAATGAGCATCTCATTGTCGAGATTGTCCGGCCTGGCACGGGCGAGCCTGTGGCCGCCGGCGAGGTTGGCGAGGTGGTGGTAACAAGCCTGAACACCTCGCATCCTGTCATTCGCCTGGCGGTGGGCGATCTCTCCGCCTTCATGCCCGGCACAAGCCCGTGCGGGCGCACAAACGCGCGCATCAAGGGGTGGATGGGCCGCGCAGACCAGACCGCCAAGATCAAGGGCATGTTTGTGCGCCCCGAGCAGGTGGCGGAAATCGGCAAGCGCCACCCTG
>JBOFIL010000006.1:0-1717 GCA_051650165.1 Allobosea sp. | reverse complement strand
CGAGTCGAGTTCAGGCCGGCGCTGCGCGATGGCTGCAGCCTCGCGGATCGGCACGAAGATGGGCGGCGCCCCAGCTGATTCGGTGATGGCGGCGATGGTGGTGGCGAGCCCGGCCGCATCGAGCGGTGCGACGGCGAAGATTGCATCGATCTCGCGCTTGCGAATGAGATCGCGTGCCTCGCTGGTCGTGATGGACTGGTGCGTGATCGCGCTGGCCGGCATGTCGTAATGCGCCAATACGCTTTCCAGCAGATCCTTGTTGGCTGGCTGGGCCTTGTTGGTCGCGATGCGCTTACCGGCGAGGTCAGCAATGCGGGTGATGCCGACATCGGGGCGGGCCACGATGAACACGACATCGCGCCGCAGGATTGCTATTGAGGCAGCGTTGGAGGGCAGGTCAATATCGGTGCGCACCACGGCCAGATCGACCTTGCCGGCGGCCATGGCGGCAGCGGTCGCGGCATAGCCATCCGTATGCAGGAGGCGCAGGCGAACCGGCTGATCTTCCTTGATCAATTGCTGCGCGAAGGCGGCCATGACCCTTGCGTCATCGCCGCTGGGCTGGCCGACGGCAACGGTGAGTGTTGCTGGCGCAAACAGGAACTGCCAGCCGCCAATGCAAAGCCCGACCACCCCAAGCAGGATTGCCAGCCACCAGCCGGTGCGTGTCATGCAGAAAGCCCCTTCAATGCCCGAAGATCATCAGCTGCTTAGCTGTCACCATCAATCATGGCGATAGCATGAAAGCCGGCTGAAGGATGGCGGCAAGCGGTTTTTGTGCTAGGCGCGCGCCATGAGCATCTCAGCCTCACCACTGACCGTGAAAATCTGCGGCCTCTCGACGCCGGAGACGCTTGAGGTCGCGCTTGATGCCGGCGCGGATATGGTCGGGCTCGTGTTTCATCCCAAGAGCCCGCGCAACGTGTCAATGGGGCAGGCGACGGCGCTCGCAAATCAGGCGCGCGGTCGGGCCGAGATTGTCGCGCTGATTGTCGATTTTGATGCGGCCATGGCGACCGAACTCGCCCAAGCCCTCAAGCTGGATTGGCTGCAACTGCATGGGAGCGAGACGCCTGATCAGGTGAGCGCCACCCGCGCTGCGAGCGGCGTGCGCGTGATCAAGGCCATCGGCGTCAGTGAAGCAGCCGATCTCGCTGCTGTTTCTCCCTATCGCGATGTGGCGGATATGATCCTCCTCGACGCCAAACCTCCCAAAGAGGCCGCCTATCCTGGCGGGCATGGCAAACCCTTTGACTGGAACATCCTGGCTGCCTTGGCCAAGGACTTATCCTTCATGCTCTCGGGCGGGCTGACACCTCTCAATGTCGCTGACGCCATTCGCGCGGCGAAAGGCCACGGGCTGGCGCTGAAGGGCGTCGATGTCTCCTCTGGCGTGGAAAGCGTACCCGGCGTAAAGGATGCGCAGAAAATCCGCGATTTCATCGCAGCCGCAAGATCTGCCTCTTAAGGTAAGATCGGCCTGTTGAGGACAAGACATGACCGCGCCCCAGACGCCAAACTCCTTCCGCACTGGTCCTGATGAGGGCGGGCATTTCGGCATGTTCGGCGGGCGCTTTGTCGCTGAGACGCTGATGCCGCTGATTCTTGAGCTGGACGCAGCCTATAAATTCGCAAAAACCGACCCGGCCTTTGCTGCCGAGATGACCGGCTATCTCACGCATTATGTCGGCCGGCCCTCGCCGCTCTATTTCGCCGA
>JBOFIL010000005.1:0-7045 GCA_051650165.1 Allobosea sp. | reverse complement strand
GCATAGGGCAACACGCGCAGGCGCTGAGCACCTGCGGCTTTTCGCAGCTCCACCAGAGCCGTTTCGATCTCACCAATGCGTGCCTGCGCCTTTTGCGTTGCGCCCGTGATTTCGCCAAAGCGTGCAATCTGGCGCTTTACATCAGCGATGGAGCGCACGAAATCGAACTCTTCCAGCGCAATGCCTTGCGCGCGGATGAAGCCCGCCGTGGCGCGCTTCATGAAGCGCCCCGATACGACCAGATCGGGCCTGAGCACCATCACCTCCTCGGCAGTGCCAGAAAGCGCTGGCGCGATATGGCTCGCCTTCGCATAGGGGCTGAGGCCGGCGATACGATCCGGCGCAGCCAGATCCGTGAGCAACTGATCGGTGCACAGATTGAGCGAGATGATGCGGCCCGCCGGCTTCAGCGCCGCATCGGCCATGACTGGACCGGCCATGGCGGGCGATGCAGGCAAGGCAACCGCGCAGGCCATAGCGACGATTGCCGCTCTCATGCCAGCCCCCAGGGCAGGATCAGCGCCTCGCCCTCGATCTCGCGGTGGATGGCGCTGACGCCATAGATTGCCGCCAGGCGCTCCGGGGTGAGCACATCGCGCGGCGCGCCATGAGCGATGATCGCCCCCTTGTCCATCAGCACCACGGCATCCGCCAGCCGCGCAGCCAGCGCGATGTCATGCGTGACAGCGATGGTCAGCGCGCCCTGCGCTGCCTCGGCCTTCAGCGCCTGCATCACGCCAATCTGGTGGCGCGGATCAAGCGCGGCGGTGGGCTCATCCGCCAGCAGCACGGGCGCCTCCACGGCAAACACCCGCGCTAGCATCACCCGCGCCCGCTCGCCGCCCGAGAGCGTGTTGGCCTGCCTGTCGGCAAACTCGAGCGTGCGCGTGCGGGCCATGGCGGCAGTGACTGCGCGCTCATGGTCGCCATTGAGCTTGGCCGGGTCCGCCAGCCCATGCGGATAGCGTCCCAGCGCTACGACATCGCGCGCCATCAGTGGCCAATGCAGCTCATGGCCCTGCGGCAGATAACCGATTTGCCGCGCCCGCGCATGGCCATGCATCGCGGCAAAATCCTGCCCATTGAGGCTAATGCGCCCGGTGGACGGCAAGAGACCCGCAATCGCCTTGATCAGCGTGGTCTTGCCCGCGCCATTGGGCCCGATGAGCGCCATCAACTGCCCGCCGGCAAGGTCTAGGCTGGCATTGCTGACGATCTTCTGCCCGCCAAGGCTAACACTCACATCATCGAGGATCAGCCGCGTATTCACGCCAATCCTGCTCATGCCAACCCTCCCGCCAAAGCACGGCGTTGGCGCAGGATCAGATAGAGGAAGAACGGCACCCCGATGATCGAGGTCAGCACCCCCACCTTGATGTCCGAGGTGGAGGGAATGAGCCTGACCGCAATATCGGCAGCGGTGAGCAGCGCCGCGCCGGCAAGCGCCGAGGGCAGCAGGAGTTTCGCCGGATCATGGCGCACCAGCGGGCGCATCAGATGCGGAGCGACCAGACCGATGAAACCGATGGTGCCGGCCACAGCCACACTCGCACCGACACCCAGCGCCACGCCGATGATGACGATCAGACGCAATCTCTCCACAGGCACGCCGAGACTGGACGCGGCCTCCTCGCCCAATGATAGAGCGCGAAATGCGCCGCGCTGGCTCATCAGCAAAGCCATCGCGACTAAAATGAACGGCAGCGCCAGCATCACATGGCGAAAGCTGCGGTCCTCCAGCGAGCCCAGCAGCCAGAATGCGATCTCCAGCGCCGCGAATGGATTGGGTGCAAGGTTCATGGCGAGCGCCGTGCCAGCCCCGGCCAGCGCCGAGACGGCCAGCCCGGAGAGGATCAGCAGCAAGAGCGAGGCGTTGCGGCCCGCTACGGCTATCAGCAGAAATACCGAGAGAAATGCGCCCAGAATAGCCGCAACCGGCAAACCCCATGAGAGGGTATCATTGAGGCCAAGCGAGATGCTCGCCACTGCCGCGAAGGCTGCCGCTTGCGGCGCGCCAAACAGCGAAGGCGCGGCGAGCGGATTGCGCAGGAGCCCCTGCATCGCCGCTCCCGCCATGCCCAGCATGCCGCCAATGGCGAGCGCCAGAAGCGCGCGCGGCAGTCGTATCTCCCGCACGATGACTTGATGCGCTTGCATCTGATGTGTCTGGCTGCCTTTCCCCAGCAGCGCGGCAAGCGTCTCGCTGGGGGCAAGCCTGACGGGCCCGATGCCAAGCGACACGATGAACAGCCCGGCCACGAGGCAGAGCAGCATCAGGATCAGCCAGCGAAAGCGAGCGGGCGCAGGCGCAAGTAGTGGCGCGGCGGCAGGCGAAACCATGTCGCTGCCGCCCGCCATGTCGTCACCAGGTCGCCGTCAGGCCGGCATAGGCCGCCCGGCCCGTGGTGCCATAGTTCAGCACCTCCTGATACCGCGCATTGGTGGCGTTTTCGACGCGGGCATGGACCTTGACCGTCTGGTTCACCTGATACTCGGTGTAGACATCAAGGCGTGCATAGGGGGCGAGCCTGTCGCGCTCGGCAGCACTTGAGAACTTGCCGGAGACCATCACCAGTGAGGGCTCGATCAGCCAACCCGGCAGCGGCGTGATCTGGAGCGCGACGCGGCCATTATGCTGCGGCCGGCGGGCAAGTGTCAGGTTGGTCGCCAGATCCTTGGCATGGAGATAGGTGTAATTGCCTGAAACCGAGAGCAGCCCTTCGATCACCTCTGCCTTGGCTGTTGCCTCGATGCCTGATGTTTTGGCCCGTGCCACGTTGACATAGCAGCCGAAAGCTTGCGTCGGCCGGCAACCACGACCCACCTGGAAATCGATCATATCGCTGTAGCGGTTAGTGAAGCCGGTGAGCGAGGCCGTAACACGGCCATTGAACAACCGCTGGTCGATGCCGACATCGAAGCCCCGGCTGCGCTCGGACTCTAAGTTTGCTGTGCCAAATTGCGGCGAGAAGCGCTGGAACAAAGTCGGTGCCTTGCCACCCGTGCCAGCGCTGGCGCGCAGCTTGGTGTCGGTTTCAAGGATGCGATAGGCTGCCGTGGCACGCCAGGTGTTGAAGGTGTCGCCATTCTCGATACCATCATGACGCCCGCCGAAGGAGAAGGTCAGGCGCTCGCCAATCGGCAATTGCCACAGCGCGAAGGCCGAGCGCGTCGTCTGATCTGTTGTCAGGCCGCGACGATAGAGGCCCATGACAGGGGCGAGGTTCTGGTCGAATGTATCAACCGTTTCTTTCTCGACCCGTCCGCCGAAAATCAGCGAGCCGAATTGCTTCATGCGCAATGTGCCCTGATATTCTGCGCCGAGACGCTCGCCGATGAACTCGCTGAACGTGCGGGTTTCAGCCCCGCGCCGATTGCCGGGCTGGAGCGTGGCGAAGCTGGAATCATAGAACACGCGCGCCGTGCGGTTGGCGAAAAGCTGGATCGAATGCGTCAGCATCCGGTCAAACGTGTCGAGTTCAGCCTTGGCGCTGACCTGTGTGAAGGTCTTCTTGCCCAGGCTCGGCGTATCGGGGAAGGTTCCGAAGGCGGCATCATATTCGCTGCGCGTTTCGGTGCGGGTCACGCCGACATCGAAACGGAAGCCGTTGCCAGGATCATAGCCGATGCGGCCAAACCCGCCAAAGCGCGTCATCGCATCCTTCTCGAACTTGCCGAGGCGGCTTTCCAGACGGCCAATGCGATAGCCATAGCGCGAGAAGCCTTCGCTGCGCATGGCCGAGCCCGACAGCGCATAATTCCAGTCACCGATTGTGCCGGCGGCGGTGGCAATGGTGCTGATCGTGCGATAGCTGCCCGCTTCCGTGCGCAGGCTGAAGCTTGGCGCGCCGCGGCCCTTCTTGGTGATGATGTTGACGACGCCGCCAATCGCATCGGAGCCATACAGCGCGGATTGCGGCCCACGCAGCACCTCGATGCGATCAATCAGGCCCGGCGCGATGATCGAGGTATCGAACTCGCCGCTGGGACCGGAGGAGTCATTGACGCGCACGCCATCGACCAGCACCAGCGTCTGGCCTGAATTTGCGCCGCGCAGGCGGATGGTCGCGGTGGAGCCCGGCCCGCCGGTTTCGGCAATGTCGAGCCCCGGCACCTGCCGCAGCGCATCGGTGAGTGAGCCCTGGCTGGCCTTGGCAATCTCTGCGCCCGGCAGAACGGTGATGGCGCTGCCGGTGCGCTGGATCGATGTCGGCACGCGGTCTGCCGTGACAGTGACCTCCAGCGGATTGACTGCTGGTGTCTGCGCAGGGTTCTGCTGCGCTGTCTGGGCATTCAGCGATGTGTTGAGAAGCACGGCTGCAATAGCAGTTGATGCGGCCAAAGCCGCCTTGGAAAGCTTGAACATGATTCCTCCCCCGGCCCACCGCCGGGTATTGGGTTGCACAAGCTCTCGGCCGGTCTCCTGGCTCGCGGCTCAAACGCTTTCCCCACCCTTCCCGGACTCGTGTGAGCCAGTGGCCTCGCAGGGAGAAACTCGCCGCTTACAGTTGCGGGGGCAGCTTCGGCATGGGGCAAACAGCCCGCACCGAATTCCCGTTTCACCTCTTGATGGGACGTCTCTTCCCGGCAAGAGGCACCGAAAGCGTGGCTGTCTAAGCACGCGTGACAGGACACACGCAAGCCACATTTTAACAAAGTGTTTACCTTTGGCCTTGCGAGAGCCGGCCATTGGTCCGCACTTCCGGACAAGAAACAAACCTTCTTAGTGCAGCTGGCGACATTAAATGTCGCGATTGGTGCAGAAATGGCTTGCCAAGGCGGGTTTGATCCGTCTTAATGAGACATAGGTCAGTATTGCTGTCTTATATAAGGTTGCGCTGCACAACAGCACGCTCTAGAGGGGCTAGGCAATCGCGAGATGGCTATTGTGTGTGGTCATCTTGGGGTGATGTGCATGCGTTGAAATGCTGGCGATGGGTTGGAACGAACTGTGTTGAAGCGAATGTTGACGGGAGCTTGCCATGTCGAAGTTTGATCAGGGCGAACATGAAGCAAGCCAGCTTTCGGCGAAGCCTGTTCTGGATGGCGCGCCAATGCGCGTGGTCGATCCCATGCTGCCTGAGCAACAGGGCCTTTATGACCCCGCGAACGAGAGCGATGCCTGCGGCGTTGGCTTCATCGCCGACATGAAGAACCGCAAGTCACATTCCATCGTGGCGCAGGGGCTGCAAATCCTGCGCAATCTCGATCATCGCGGCGCGGTCGGCGCGGACCCCAAGCTTGGCGATGGCTGCGGCATTCTTGTGCAGATCCCCCACAAGTTCTTCGCGGCCGAATGCGCCAAGGCCGGTCTGTTCCTGCCCGAGCCTGGCAAATATGCGGTTGGGCATTTCTTCATGCCGCAAGATGGCGCGATGCGTGCCCTGTGCGAGCAGATTGTCGAGCAGACGGTCGCCGAAGAAGGGCAAGTCTTCCTGGGCTGGCGTGATGTGCCGGTCGATAATTCTGATCTTGGCGAGGCAGTGAAGGCAACTGAGCCTGTGCAGCGTCAGGTGTTCATCGGGCGCGGGCCAGCGGTTGAGGATGAGGATGATTTCGAGCGCCGGCTCTATGTGCTGCGCAAATCCGTCTCGAACAAGATCTACAAGCGGCAGGACCGCGCCACCGCGCAATACTACCCTGTTTCGCTCTCCTGCCGCACCATCGTCTACAAGGGCATGGTGCTGGTCGATCAGCTCGATGGCTACTTCAAGGACTTGAAAGACCCACGCTTCGAGAGCGCGCTGGCGCTGGTGCATCAGCGCTTTGCCACCAACACCTTCCCGTCATGGCGCCTTGCCCACCCCTACCGGATGATCGCGCATAATGGCGAGATCAACACGCTGCGCGGCAACGTCAACTGGATGGCGGCCCGGCAGGCGAGCGTTGACTCCGAGCTGTTCGGCTCGGACATCTCGAAGCTCTGGCCGATCTCCTATGAAGGGCAATCCGACACCGCCTGCTTCGACAATGCGCTCGAATTCCTGTGCCAGGGCGGCTACAGCCTCGCCCACGCCATGATGATGCTGGTGCCCGAGGCCTGGGCCGGCAACCCGCTGATGAGTGAAGAGCGCCGCGCCTTCTACGAGTATCACGCCGCGCTGATGGAGCCATGGGATGGCCCGGCGGCGATTGCCTTTACCGATGGCCGCCAGATCGGCGCAACGCTTGATCGCAACGGCCTGCGCCCGGCGCGTTATCTCGTCACCGATGACGGGCTCGTGGTGCTGGCCTCCGAGTTCGGCGTGCTGCCGATCCCGGAAGAGAAGATCATCGAGAAGTGGCGCTTGCAGCCCGGAAAGATGCTGCTGATTGACCTGGAAGAGGGCCGCATCATTGCGGACGACGAGATCAAGGCGAGCCTGTGTGAGGCCAACCCCTACAAGGAGTGGCTGAAGCGCACACAGATCGTGCTCGAAGAGCTGCCGCCCGTTGAAGCGCGCGCCTCACGCACCGATGTGTCGCTGCTCGATCGCCAGCAGGCCTTCGGCTATTCGCAGGAAGACCTTTCGATCCTGATGGCTCCGATGGCCGTAACCGGGCAGGAGGCTGTCGGGTCGATGGGCACCGATACGCCCATGTCGGCGCTCTCGCGCAAGTCCAAGCTGCTCTACACCTATTTCAAGCAGAACTTTGCGCAGGTCACCAATCCGCCGATTGACCCGATCCGCGAAGAGTTGGTGATGAGCCTGCTCTCCTTCATCGGCCCGCGCCCGAATATCCTTGACCTTGAGGGCACATCTCGCCGCAAGCGCCTTGAAGTGCGTCAGCCCATCCTCACCAATGAGGATCTCGAAAAGATCCGCTGCATCGGCCACCATGAGGACCGCTTCGATACCAAGACGCTGGACATCACCTACCCGGCGCGCGAGGGCGCAAGCGGGCTTGAGGGTGCCTTGGACCGGCTTTGCGAGCGCGCAGAAGCCGCCGTGCATGGTGGCTACAACATCATCATCCTCTCGGACCGCATGGTTGGCCCGGATCGCATCCCCATCCCGGCATTGCTCGCCACGGCGGCAGTGCACCACCATCTCATCCGCAAGGG
>JBOFIL010000004.1:0-1281 GCA_051650165.1 Allobosea sp. | reverse complement strand
CTCCGCCAGCCCGTCGGTCTTGTGCGCATCCGTGCCGCGAACAGGGCGCATTTCATGCAGCACCACAGGCACGCCGGCATTGGCTGCCTGCCAGGCGGCCTCCGATCCTGCAAGGCCGCCGCCGATGATGTGGATGGGGGCCGCGCCTGGCGCAACGGTGGTTGGTTTCATCATGCGGGCCATCTGCGATCTGTGTGCGGGAAGCGTCAAGCTTGACTTACTATGGGAAAAGCGTTTTTTGGCCAATCATCCTGTGCTCTGAAGCTAGTCTCAGGAAGTATTTACCTAGATATAGTATGTGTGTGATGTTGAGGCACAAACGGGGCGATTCGGCGTTTTAAAATGATAGAAGTCACGCAATATTCATCGTCAAATATCGGCCGTCAGGCAGGAGAATTCGATCCATCTGTGCCAGATCACCGCGCTGAAGTGAATTGCGACAACACGACAGACAACAAGGCTTGGCAGGACAATCAGACACGCTCCCGTTCGGGGCACGATAAAGTCTCGCTTGATGTGCAGGCTTTACTTGAAGCGCCGACTGCCTCGCCCCAAGACTGAACAATTGCTTTGAGCAACATTCCTGAAGAAATTGGCCAAGATCGGCCTGCTGAAAGGCGGGATCGTGTTGCCAATATCACGACAGCGATCAACGACACTGTGAGCTTCTTGCTTAAGGAGCGCCCAGGCAGCGTGGAGCAACCCAACCCTGCCCATGCGATCTTGGTCACGAACGCTGCTTTCTTGATTAGTAATGCTTACAAGCGCGCACGTAAAATAGGCCGCACATATGGCTATAAGGTTGCCGCTTGCCATGCTGCCGCCGTCATGGTGGTTCGTCCGGTTCGACTAACGCGGCCTTGCGCCAGAGACGATTTGTTGCTCGCTCATGCAAACGCGCAATGTGCGCGACGCCTATCTTTTGACAAGCTTGGTATGGACCCAGAGAAAGTAGACAAGGCATTTCTGGCTAGGTTTCAAGCTGCCACTCTGTCTCCGTTGGCATTCCCTGCTTTAAATAATTATCTGCAAATATTTGATAACGTTGTTTTTTCGAGTAAGTTGACACCCGTCGCGGCGAGCGTTTTTGACAGCGTTGAAAATGCTGTTTCATTTGAAATCCATAACACTATCACATTGAGTCCGTTCGAAATGACCGCACTCGAAAACCTGATGAACGTCTATCAGCTTCTTGAACGCATTTTTGGTAATCACTTGGTACTGACCACTCAAGGTGGAATGTAGCTGGCATTAAAAGCATAACGCCCGCCTTGTGGGGCG
>JBOFIL010000003.1:0-4301 GCA_051650165.1 Allobosea sp. | reverse complement strand
TTCACCGGCGCGTCCTCGCTCTTCGGCGTCGAGCTGAAACCTGTACCGATGAAGGCTGTGGGGGCCATGCTGGATGGGTTGCTGCTCTTTGGCATGGGTGCCTCATGGGGCGGCTATGAGAGCCTCGCCCTGCCCTTCGATTGCACCAGCTATCGCACCGCCACCACGCCAGACCATGCCGGGCCGACCATCCGCTTCCATATCGGACTGGAGGACATCGCCGATCTCAAGGCTGATCTGGCTGCCGGATTTGATCGCCTGCGCGCGGCCAGCTGATGTCAATCACGGCGCGAGCCAGCGCCCTGATCCGCTGGAAAGGTCGAACAATGCTCGCCTGTGGCCTTCATGGGCGAGATAAAGCCATTCAAGCGTCTGTGCCTTGATGATCATGGCGCGGAAATCTGCCCGGCCTGCGGCGATTGCGACAGCATCATGTGGCAGCGTGAAATCGCCTGCGGCCTCAATCGCCGTGCCGGGTCCGGGTGCGATGCCATAACAGACACGGCTGAATTCGCGCGAGCCGGCCCAGGCCGCGTCCGCCACCGCATCATCGCCATGAATGTGGGCGATGCCCTCCAGCCTGATCTGGATTTTGCTATCCCGGTCATAACCATGGAGTGCGATGCGCGCGTCGCGGCCAAGCTCAGTGATCTTGGCGGCCCGCGCATCCGTGTGAAAGCGCAACTCGCCCTTTGCCGGATCGCAGCCACGCAAAACCACGGTGCGGGCGCGCGGGCGGCCATCAAGGCCAAGCGTCGCGATTGTCGGCGTGTGAAAGCCGGAATGACGATCCTTCACGCCGCGCGTGAGCAAAGCCCAGGCCTGTTCAAGCGTGGCGCTCAGATCATTGTAAAAGCTTGGCGGGTCGCGCGGATCGGGCATGGCTGCTTCAGCCCTTTTTCCGCTCGCGGAAAATCAGCGCCAGATTGCGCAGGTAGATGAACACGGCGAGCGCCTGCCCCATGATGATGATCGGCTCGCGCTTCACCAGCCCATAGACAAGTGTCATCATGCCGCCCGCCATGGAGAAAAACCAGAAGGCCAGCGGCATCACGCTCTTGCCGGCCTTCTCGCTTGCCAGCCATTGCACGATGAAGCGCGCTGTGAAGAGAAGCTGCGCAACAATGCCGAAGCCCAGCCAGAAATCGAACTTCAGCACGAACACATCATAGACGTATTCCCAGATCGATGAGCCGATGTTGATCCACATGGGTTCAGCCCTCGATTTCGGGGATACGGCGGCGGCGCGAGATCAGCCAGCGTACGCCAACCAGATCACGGATACCGACCCAGAGGCGGTCAAAGAAGCCGTAGTTCGAGACGCCAGAGAGCCGGGGCCTGTCGATCACATCGACATGCGTCAATTCATAGCCCTCGCGCTTCATGAGCGCGGGCATGAAGCGATGCAGAGCATCGAAATAGGGCAAGGCAAGATAGGCCTCGCGGCGAAAGAGCTTCAGCCCACAGCCGGTATCGCGCGTGGAGTCCTTTAGCGCCCAGCCGCGCACCTTGTTGGCAATGCGGGACTGGAAGCGCTTGAAGCCGGTGTCCTTGCGGCCCACACGCTGGCCCTGCGCGAGGCCAGTCATCGGCCCGCCAGCCTCAAGCGCGGCATGCAGCGCCGGGATATAGGCCGGGTTGTTCTGGCCATCGCCGTCCAGCGTCACGACGATGGGCGCGAGCGCGGCCCGGACGCCAGTGCGCACCGCTGCCGATTGCCCGCAGGAGGTGCGATGGCGCAGAAAGCGCAGCTCCGGCACATCACCCTTGAGCCGAGCAAGCTCCGCAGGTGTCGCATCTGATGAGCCATCATCGACATATATGATCTCGAAGGCCCCAAGCGGACGGCACGCCGCCACGATCTCCGCAACCAGCGGCGCGATATTGCCGGCTTCATTGCGGACGGGGACGACGACGCTGAGAACGGGCTTTATCAAGAGTGGCATCCAGAAAAACGGGGCGTGCCCATCGGGGGCGCTGCTATCAGCGCGCGCTTTTGCCACGCCAAAGGCGCGCCGTCACCCCCGCATTGCACACAAGGCTCAACTCCCGCCGGCAAGCACACTGATGTCGAGCCTGCGCCCGCCATTGATGTTGAAGCCGCTGATGCGCGTGACAAGTCTTGGCGCGAGGCCGATCTTGCTCGCCTCAGCCTCGAAACCGGGCTGCTCGCGCTGCGTCACGAACGCGATGCGGCATCCGGGCTGGTTGAGAAACCGCGCCGCTTCCGCGCCATCGCCCATGTCGAGTTCGGTGCCGACCAGAAACACCAGGCTCGGCTCACGATAGCCAGCCGTGATCACCTGCGGGTTGCGGCACGCAGTCGATGCAACAGCTTCGGCCAGACGCGGCGAGAGCTTCAGCGCCCGCATCGATGTATTCGCGAAGCCAAAGACGCCGAGCGACACCACAAGGCTGGCCATCACGCCGCGCCATAGCCCGGCCTCAAATGCACCCGCCCAGAGCGCGCGCATCGCCCACAGGGCGAGCGCCACCCCCACCAGCAGCAGCGGCATGGCGATGAATGGCAGGGTTCGGTCCAGCGACCAGTTGGCGATTGGCAAGCCGACCATCACGACAGCGGGAATGATGGCGATCAGCGCCGCCACCGCAAAAGCTCCGCGCCGGCCCATATCAATGCCGCCGCGCGCGACAGCAAGGAGTGCGAGCCCGGCAACAGCCGCATAGAGCGGCAGCACGTAATGCGGCAGCTTGGTCGGCACGGCCTCGAAAATCAGCCAGCTGGGCAGTATCCATGCAAGCAGGAAGGCAACGAGCGGATCACGCCAGTTTTTCCAGGCGAACCAGCCTGCCATCGCCGCCACGGGCGCTGCCGGCCAGAAGGTGCCGAAAAAGGCGAAAACATAAAAACCCGGCGGCGCGCCGTGCTTCTCCTGGCCCTCGGCCACCTTGCCAAGCATGTCCTTGCCCACGCTCTCGGCAAAGAAACTGCCGCCCGTCTTCCAGGCAATGGCGAGCAGCCATGGCAGCACCACGAGGCCGGCAAGCATCAATCCCTGCTTCCAGCGCAAGGGCTTCAGCCAGCCAAAGCCGCCCTCACGCCAGCTCAACATCAGCATGGGAAAGGCAACGACCATGAGCAGGATCGGCCCCTTCACAAGGATCGATAGCGCCACTGCGCCCCAGAACACCAACCAGTTGCGAGGGGAAAGCGCGAAGGGCAACGCTCTGATCCAATCCAGCCAGACGCGTAACAGCGCGCCCATGGCTGCAATCGCACAGGCGGCCAGCACTGCATCGGTCTTGGCAAGCCTTGCCTCGACACCCAGCAGAATGGAGCTCGCCATTAGCGCGCCGCCAAGAATGGCAAGCCGCGCCGGCAGGAAGGCCAGCAGCGCCCACCATGTCAGCAGCGCGGCACCCATCGCGCCAATCAGCGAGGGAATGCGATACAGCCAGATCTGCGTGCGGGCATTGTCAACACCGACCAGATCGCCCATCGCGACCGCGATGCTTTGCAGCCAGTAAATCCCGACCGGCTTCTTGTGGCGGGCTTCGTCCTGAAAGCGGATGTCGACGAAATCGCGCGTTTCAAGCATCTGCTTCGAGGCCTGCGCAAAACGCGGCTCATCACGGTCCATCGGTTGCAGCGTGGTGAAGCCGGGCAGAAACGCGCCAAGGCTGATCAACACCAGCAGCAGGCCAGCGCGCCAGCGCGCCGCCGCAACCCAATCAAAAACTGCATTTGCGACGGAGGAAATCACATTTTTTCCATTAATAACTGCGCTTTGGCGACCTCGGCAGGGCTCGAACCTGCGACCTGCCGCTTAGAAGGCGGCTGCTCTGATCCAGCTGAGCTACGAGGCCAATGCGAGCGCGGGCTCAGTGTGTCCACTGCCCGATGCGGGTGAAGCGAAAATTATCAGAATACGACATGCCCTTGCGCGCCGTCTCTTTCGGCTGCTCAACCTTGTAGGCAATACCATTGCGGCGGGCATAGCTTTCCGCCTCTTCAAGCGTTTCGAACCAGAGCTTGAGCTGGCTCTTCATGTCGCCTGAGGAAGTCCAGCCCATCAGCGGATCGGCCTGGCGCGGCGCTTCGGGCTCATACTCCAGAAGCCAGCGGCTTGCCTTTGCCCTGCCCGATTGCATGGCAGTCTTGGCTGGGCGGTAGATGCGGGCTGTCATGGAATATCCCGATGCCTTGCGGTTGTCCTCAATCAATCCCCACGCGATGGTCGGGGCGATAGGATTCGAACCTACGACCCTCTGGTCCCAAACCAGATGCGCTACCGGGCTGCGCTACACCCCGACACCTCGCGTGCGGCTCTCCGCTATCA
>JBOFIL010000002.1:0-3270 GCA_051650165.1 Allobosea sp. | reverse complement strand
GATCGCACCAGCGAAAGGCTGGCCGACGCCCCAGAGCAGGTTTTGTAGGGCGATGGCGAAGCTGAAGACATCACGCCCCCAGCCATGCGTGGTTGTCATCGGAATCTGGAACAGACCGGCGCTGGCACGCGGCCCGAATGTAAGCAGCGCGATGAGGCACCCGCAGACCACGATGATCTCAGGCGCGTAAGTCCGGGCGGGGTTCAGCGCTGTTGCTTGTGTTTTGTCAGTCAAATCATGCTCCCTGGCCGCGACGGGATGCGTGGGAAGCAACCGCGCTGGCGAAGGGAAACCATAGCGGCAGTGCGCGCATTGGGAAGCAACGCTTTGTCATGAGGCCCATCACCAGCATGCATTGCACCAGCCTGACGCAGCGAATTTTTCGCGCGCTTAACCGCTGATCAACCCTACCTGCGCGATAACCATATGGCGGCAGGAGAGGCAGATTGTGTTTGCCTCATGCGCCGCCGCCGAAGGCCCAGCCGGGCTGTATCGGCGGGTATGAGTCCGTTGCGTTCGGTTCCAGTTGTGTGAGTGGGATGCGGTTGCGTTCAGGGTCAATTTCAGCAGGCGATTTGCGGCGCGCGTCGGCCTTTGCCCGCCGTCAACATTCCCTGCCATGGATGCGCTGGGCGCTGGCGACTGCCGCGCCATGGGCGCTGGCCACAGGCATGCTGGTTTCCTTCACTGCCTCTGCCGGCCAGCCTGTTGATGATGCCATCAGCCTTCAGGCGCGCATCACCGGCGATCCATCATCCGATGTCGAGGTGGGACACTCGCTGCTGACGGCGGCCAGCGCCTTCAACTTGCCCGCCCTCTCGCTTTCAGACACATTGACGAGCCGTCAGGACCGCTTTGAACAAGGCTTGATTGAAACTGCACGGCTTTCCGATGAGGAGCCTGCGCGGCTGGTGCCGATGAATGAGCGCCGCCCGCGCGGCGATCTCAAACCGAATATCGCGAATTTCCCCGCGATTGACCGCTCAAGGAAGGCTGATCCGCTGCTGGCCTTGCGTGGCTCGCTTTCCTCGCGCAGCGCCCCGATGGTCCGCGAGGACTATGACCGCCTGTTGTTCGACAGCAACCATGGCGGGCTGTCGGCGCGCTTCGAGGCCGATCTGGGCGAGTTTCCGAATGCGCCGCAGGGCTTGTTTGCCGAGCCCGAACCCTATCTCGCCACGCCTTCGCAGACCGAGCCGGCCACAGCCGACGCCACGCCCTCGCAAACCAGCCCGCGCCCCGGCATGCCGGACCGTCTGGCCGAGCGCAGCCTGGAAAGCATCGACGGCTCGACCCCGGCCACGCCGCGCCAGCTGACGCTCTCCTCCACCACGCCGCAATCGGCAGCGATGTCTCCGGTTGAGGTTGCCGCCGCGCCGGTGTCTGGCGTTGCCATTTCACGCGCTGAACCCCGCCGTGGCCCCGAGCCTGTGGCGGCATCCACGCCGCGCGAGCAACGCGCTGTCACCATTGCCCGCAAATCCGTTACCCCATCGACTGAACGCCCGAACTACACGGCGCTGATCGCTGCCGATAAAATGGACCGCGAGAAGAAATGCCTTGCCGAGGCGGTTTATTTCGAAGCGCGCAGCGAGCCCGAGGAAGGCCAGGCAGCGGTGGCGCAAGTGGTTCTCAACCGGGTCAAGAGCGGCATCTATCCTGATAATGTCTGCGGTGTGGTCTATCAGAACCGCCATCGCTATCTCTCCTGCCAGTTCACCTTCGCCTGCGAGGGGCGGGCGCTGACCATCCGCGAGCCGGAAGCATGGACTGCCGCGGTGCGCATCGCCAATGATGTGCTCGAAGGGCGCAGCTATCTGGCCGATGTCGGCAGCTCGACGCATTATCACGCGAACTATGTGCGGCCCTGGTGGGCGCGGCGCCTGACTCGCATGGACACGATCGGGCGGCATGTCTTCTACAGGCTGAAGCCCGGCCAGACGTGACGCCCCAAATCTGACGTCCCGAATTTGGGAATATCCATCAATCTTGCCGACAACTTTCAAACATTACGCAGCAATTCTGATGACTAAAGGTCAAACTTGGTTAATTTAACCTAGTTGATATGTTAACCTTGTATTACCTCTGCTTCGCTGGCTTTATCCCTGCAAATAAACAGCAATCAGGTTCGAGCAGGGAGCCTCCACGTGACATCCATTTTCAAGACATCAATTGCTATGGGCGCATTTATCGCCCTCGGTTCCACAACAGCGCTCGCGGGCGGCCATTGCCAGGGCAGCCATTGCTATCGCCTCGTCACCACACCTGCCGAATATGGCACAGTGGCCGAGCAGGTCATGGTTCGCCCCGAAAAGCGCGTGGCGCGCTATATTCCGGCAACCTACGACCATGTGCAGGAAAAGGTGATGGTGCGTCCGGCGCGCCAGATCGCCCACCACATTCCGGCGGAAGTGCGCACAGTTGCCGAGCAGGTGATGATCTCGCCAGCCCAGAAGGTCTGGCAGGTAACGCGCGGCCCGCATGGCGAGGCTGTCGGTTGCTGGGTCGAGGTTCCGGCCAAGTATTCCATGCGCCACCGTCAGGTTGTGGTGCGCGAGGCCAGTGTTCAGCATCAGGTGATCCCGGCTGAGTACGCCATGAAATCCCGCAAGGTGATGATCAGCCCGCCGCAGACGGCGCATGATGTCATTCCGGCAGAATATCGCACGCATCACCGGCAGGTGATGGTCCGTCCGGCCCAGCAAGGCTGGCACCCAGTCGGGCGCAACTACTGAGTTTCTATTTGCTCCAACTTTCGACGGTTCAAGTGACTTTGCCCCGGCTTCGGCCGGGGCTTTTTTGTCGGGTGCTGTGCGCCAATCCGGCTCTGCGCGCACTTTCAGTCGAGCGCGTCTTAAACGGGCCCGGCCTCAGCTGCCATGCGTTGTCAGATGTGCCTTGAGGTCTGCTACGGAGGCAAACCTCAACGGGCCATTCGGTGTCTCTGCCGTCACGCTGCCATCGGCAAACATCGTGTAGGTTGAGTCCCCGATATGCCTCACGCTGACAATCCCCTCATCGGAGGCGACCGGGCCAAGGGGGGCAGGGGCTTCAGCCATTGCCCCAGACATGGCATCTGTCTGCGTCTCGCGGTGCACTGGGTTGCTGTCGAGCATCAGTGACTGGCGCAGCCGCTCGAACGGGTCTTCCTCGCCCGGAGGCTCAGGCGGCGTGTCTTCTGGTTCGGAGACATCCAGGGCAGGCGCATCGCTCGACGTGGTCACCTCTTCTTCAGGCAGCTCCTCGTGTTGCTGCGGCGGCATCCAATCT
>JBOFIL010000001.1:0-1190 GCA_051650165.1 Allobosea sp. | reverse complement strand
TCTTTCAGGCTCGCTGGGTCAGAATGTGGTGGTGGACAACCGCGCAGGCGCATCAGGCGCAGTCGGCACACGCTCGGTCGCGCGCGGCGAGGCCGATGGCTACACCATCGTTTTCGGCAACAACCAGACACATGGCAACAACATGTTCCTCCTGAAGGAGCCTGGCTATGATGCGGTGAAGGATTTTGCCCCGCTTGCCGGCGTCGGCTCCTTCGAGCACGCTTTCGTGGTCCGCAAGGATCTGCCCGTCGCGAACATCCAGGAGCTGATCGCGCTCGCCAAGACAGATCCCGGCAAGCTGAATTATGGCTCCACCGGCATCGGCTCCGGCTCGCATCTCTCGACTGAGCTGATCATGGTGCGCACCGGCATCAGGATGACGCATGTGCCTTTCCGGGGCGCGGCCCCCTTGGTGCAGGAAATGGTGGGCGGACGCATCGACATTGCCAACTCCACCCTGCCCTCCGTGCTGGCGCAGATCCAGTCAGGCGATCTGAAAGCACTCGCCATCGCCAGCCCGGCGCGCAACGCGCAAATCCCCAATGTGCCGACCTTGCGCGAGCAGGGCGTGACCAATGCCGACGCCGATTCATGGGCGGCGTTCTTCGCCCCCGCCGCAACACCCAAGCCCGTGCTCGATCGCCTCTCCAGCGCCATCCTCGCTTCGCTCAACAAGCCAGCGGTGAAGGAGGCGATCGTCAAGGTCGGCTTCACGGTGAATATCCGCGAGCCTGCGGCCTTCGCTCCCTACCATGCCCAGGAAATCAAGACCTGGAAGGAAATTATCGAAGCCGCCGGCGTCAAGCCGACAGAGTGAGGGGGGCATCAGCCGGCGGCAAGAATCTGCTCTCGCCCTTCCGCGAGGGCGGGAGCAGAGCGCTTGCCTGCATTATCAAATATGCTGATGAGAAAACCGCGCCTCATTTATAAAGAGGCGCGGCAGTTCAATGTAAAAATGCAATCATCGTGGCACGGGCACATTTATGCCGCGAGTTGTTACTTCCGTATATGGCCCCGGTTGTATTATCCAGTTGTAATAAGGAGTACCTCCTGATGGGGGAACTCTAATTGTTATGGTTGTGCTGTAGGACTGGAGTATCTCAAAGGTCCCATCTGAGAATGTTCGTTTAAAAACATACCCTGCACCATTGCTGATATATGTTTCTCCTGGTCTCAGACTACGCAATCCT